>JAGVZJ010000050.1 GCA_018302725.1 Candidatus Woesearchaeota archaeon
CAAAGAATCCTTGTTTCTCCTGAGGTATTTCCTCTACAATGCTTTCTACTTGTGCTGGTATTTGTTCTTCTACAGCTTCTTCTGGGACAGCTTCTGGAACTGCAACAGCAGAACCTGGAGAGGGCCTTGATTTTCCAGATGAAATTCCCGCGCTGACAGTATTGCTATTAGATGTGCCTGATGATGTTGGGGTGTAGCTTACAAATTCTGTGAAATGCTTGGTCCAGATTATCATGTCTGCTCCTAAATTTGTGAAACAATCGCCTTCTGCAACTAATGTGTCTGGGTCTGACAAGTCTGAAGAGGTGCATTCTGTTATTTCAGTAAATGCCTCATTGAAGATGTAACCTGCTTTCTTTCCTGTCTGTCCTGGTAAGGTAATCTTGACTGCCTTATCAAATGTAAGCTTTACGTTTTCACTCCCAACCTCAATAACCAACTCGGCGTTTCCATTGGTGATGTTCTTTCCGTCATTTCCTTTGATTGTAGGGAGGGTGATAAGGCCATTCCAGTCATCATTCCCCTGGATTATTGTTCCAAGAGGGATTTCTACTGAGTATGTAACTGAGCCTGTATTCCTAGTCAATGTTAAGCTGTTAGTGCTTAAGTTTAGCTTTTTGTCAGTTGTTACCAATGACATCAAGTTTAATACTACAGGCTTGTCTCCGTTATCATTAATTTCAATCTCTCTTAAGTTAAGTACATTGCTTTGGTCAATGACTATATCTTCATCAGGATTAACAACATCTATCTTTCCAGTTGCATTGTTAACGACTGCAGGAGGCACTTTCTTCTTGACTACAAAGTCAAAGGTCTTGCTTTTGCTTACTGTTCCTTTTGTGATATCTGCTGTTACCTTAACATACTTATCTTCTAGAGAATCTCTTGCGACAGTTCCGTTTGTTGAAATAATGCCTGCACTATCAGACTGCCATGAGATTCTAACTCCTTCTAATCCTTTTAGTCTGCTAGGGAGGTATAAATTACTGGTAATTTTATCCAAAGCAGCATTTCCGTTTAATACCCTTTTATTGGTTAAAGCAGTATAAGCTTCATTGACAAGGGATTCGTCATCTATAACCTTAGACTGGGTTATTGAGATAGATGAAGTATCACTTATCTGCTGATTTGAGTCTGTGATAACTGCTTCTATTTCTATTTCTTTTCCTATGAAATTAGATGGCAGTAGAGGTGTTTTTATCAAAAGAGTATAAGTTACTGAGCCTGCGTAGCCATATCCGTATCCGAATCCTGGAGTAAAACCTGAGACTTTCTTGTTTGTAAACTCTAAAAAGTTACACCCTGAAACAATATCATTGATTATTGTACAGGTTGCTTCATTATTAAAGTTTAAATCTATCTGCTTGATGTCTGGTGTTTCATTGTTGTTATAGTCTATTTTTAATGTAAATTCTTTTTCTGTTTCTGTGCTTACATCAATGTTGTTTATGTCTAAATTAACACTAATAGCTCTTACAGGGCCTGCAAGGATTAACAAGGAAATAATAATTGATGTTAGGAAAATACTAAAGAGATTTTTAATTATATTCTTTCTTCTCACCTCTCTTTTTAATACCACGGTGTGGTAAATGCCTCTGTCATATATAAATTTAACTGTGATTTTGAGAATTTCATGCCCCTTTTCTTAAGGTAGTTGTCCCATTCTGACTGATGTTGATGCAGTTTTGAAATAAACCATTGAAAGGGGTTAATTGGGAAAGCCTTTAAGATTTTTTAGTCAATTATTTTATTATGGCTTTATATTTGCAGTTTGAGGGAGAAAATCCTACATATGTTATTTTAGAAAGGCTAGAAGGCTTAGGACATGAAGTTACTGTGTCTGAGATATTTGATGGGCTTAAATTCAGAATCAAGCCTCCATATTCTTTGGAATTTGAAGTTTTCCCAGATCTAAATGGCAGGTGGACTGCTTTTACAAAAAGTTCGGCAGAAATGAGAAGGCTTCAAGGGGAACTTGGAAACTTGGTTGTTAAAGAATGATTCTGCTTAATCTTCTCAAGAAGTCCTGTTCCCTTCAAATAATCTAAATCTCCGTTTTGTGGAGGTTGGCGGTATAGATCGTCTGTTCTGTGCAGTTCTTTTATTCTATTAAATGCCATTAGAGCAAGAGGATCTTCAGAAAGCAATACAGTAAAGAAGCTTAATGCTATTCCACTTATATCTCCAGATGCATCTCCATATTCCTGGCCAATCACGCCTGATCTTAAAAGTTCATTATCTCCAAGAAATAACCTAGCACCATAATGTTCTCCATTATGATCTTCTGCTATTCTGTGGTATTCTCCGGCCATTTCCTCAATTGTTGGCAATCTGGAAAGAACTTCATACCTGCTAAACTTTCTTACATCATAAGGAAGGCCTCTCCAGTCCCTGAACCTTTCCCAAAAAAAGGTTAGATTTAACCTTCTAGCACATCCAGATATAACACTTTCAAATACATTGGGGCTAACACCGAAATTAGTTCTTCTGCCTAATTCAAACTGGCTCATAAGGGTTTATAATAAAGAAAAAAGATATAAAACTATGCAAGTGTTTTAATTCTTTTCCTATTTCTTTAGCTTATGCTTGGACAATTAGACATGATTCCTGTAACAAGATGAACTGGCAAAGAAACAGTTATGCACCCCAGGTGTGATCTGTACCTATTTGATAAATGGAAGCTTACAAGGACCGCTCTTGGATACTTTACTAGAGTTAATAAAAGAATTCTCAGATATTTAAGGGAAGGAAGGTTGTATGCTACGGAAAGGGATATTAAAAGTGTGGTTAATGGAGAAATGTTTGGAGAGTTTAAGCTAGAGGATTTAGAACTGGTTGAATTAGATGAACTGCCTTTTGAAGGAGTTAAAAAGGAGGTAACAAGATACAGATCTGAAGATGGGTTTGTCGTTGATTCCAAAAGATTGGAAATAACAGCATACAGATTAAGACATGATATTTTTTCTTTTAATGGAACTTTGGCGATTAGAAAAGGAAAAATAAAGAAAGGAGAAGGGGATTATCTAATCGGGCAGGCAAGAGAAAGGAAGTATTATTCAAGAAGAATGGATAAAAAGTAATTTTTAGATTATAGCCCCTTTAAGATATGGCATCTGTGTCTCTATAAATTCAATTATTTCACTTTTATAACTGCTGTTTAGGGAGATGCCTAGAAATCTTGATTTTTTATACAGGATTATCCATCCTTTATCTGAAAGCTCTTTTATTATTTGATTTAGATTAGGAAATCTTTTGAAATGCTCTGTTCTGTCGTACTTATTGCCCCAGTTGTTTTTTCTAGCTAATTTAAACATTATTTGTGCTTTCTCTAGATTTGGAGCCATAAGATTTAAAGATTAATGTAATTTTTAAATGTTTCTATAAGTGAAATATCTGTTTAATGAATGGAAAGATTTATAAACAAGCTGGCTAACTAATTAAATTAAACAATCTGTTAATTAAATTAAACAACGATGGAAACTAAAAAAAACAAATCATTATTTTTAATGCAGTTTGGGGACACCCCCCAGTTAAGAGTTTTAGATTTTCTTATAGACAACCATTTTTTTGATTATCCTATGACAGGAATAGCAAGAGAAAGCAATGTTAGCTATAACTCTCTTAAGAAGTTCTTTTCTTATTTGGTTAAATCTGAGATTGTTATTAAAACAAGAAGGATTGGGAAATCTGATTATTACAAGCTTAATTCAGGCAATCCTTTTGTTAGCAATTTAATAAGATTAGATTGGATATTGACCAAAAAAAACATATTGAAAGAAGTGGCAATGAATTAGTTTTTGTTTTATACCTTAAGTAAGCGGGAGCTAGAATCATAATCTGGGATAAATCAATTCTATATCCAAGATTATTGTTAATGGAGAAGAGATATTAAATAACATTAATTCTTATAAATTCTTGAATTTTGTTTATTCTATGCCTGTCTATAAAAAACCTCATATTGAGAGCAAAGTAGATAGGGAAATTGCTTTAGGAGCTTATACTGAAGATGAATTAATCCAAATGGGCTGTCAACCATGCTCTATAGGCAATTATATTTTAACTGCTGAAAATAAACTTAACAGGAACTGGTATGAAAGAAACTGGGCCAGGAGGATAGACCTTGTATTTGAAAGAAGAGGAACAAGATGGAAGCTTACTGGTGAATGCTACAGAGCTATTTTTGGAAGGGGCAGAGAAATGCCCCCGGGAGATTTAGAAAGGAGTATTATACAAAGAATAGAGGAAAGGTATTTTTACCAAAAAACAGAGCGGGAAAGAAGGGAAAGAAAATAGCCTGGCATATTTAATCCAGTTGAGTTTGATGTGGGGGGCGTGGAATATTGGATGAAGGATGCTCGGCAATCTTATCTCAATTTTTAGATCGCTTCCATCATAATTACAATAAGGGCATTTAATTGTTTGTTCCATTTAATTATAATATTTTCAACATATAAGGCATCCTAACCTCCTTCAGGTCTTATTCTAAATCTTGTTGATGTACTGACTACCAAAGAATGTTTTATTTCTTTAAGAACACCTTTATTATGTAAAAATTCAATTACTTTGTATTGAGAATCAAGTTGACCATAATTCCCCAAAATCTAAATCTCCGCTTATTATAATTGCTTTATTTTTAATGGCCCATTCTACTATCTCAATATCGTTAGTACCTTTCAAATTAGTTTCTCTTACAGCTTTTGCATAATAACCAAGAACTCTTATCTTTTCAGCTAATAAAGGGGATAAACTTTCATCTATCAGAAAAAAATTCATTTTAAACTGCTATTTCTTCAAAATTTGTAAATTGAGCAGCAAATTTTAATGATTCTAAAATATCTTCCTTTTTGATATCTGGATAAGTTTTCATTATTTCATTATAATCACAGCCTTCTCCCAACATATTTAAAACAACATAAACAGGGATCCTTGTTCCTTTTATTACAGGCTTGCCTACCATAATCCTAGGATTAATAGTTATTCTCTTGAATTGTTTTATCTTTTGTTGCATCTTATTAA
>JAGVZJ010000014.1 GCA_018302725.1 Candidatus Woesearchaeota archaeon
TTGAATTGAATCTACAATTATGAATTAGCTTATTTGAGAAGCATGTTCAATCGCTGCAGCTTTTATATCTAAAGCTTGATATATCCCTCTACCCACAATGCCGTGGAATCTATCTCCTGCAACTTTTGCAGCATCAGAAATGCTTCCTCCTTGAGCAATAAATCCTGGTGCATAAAATACAGGGCTAACTCCTTTAGCTTCTACAGTAAGTTTAACTTCTGCTATTACGTCAACTTTATTTCCTGGAACCACAAAATGGTTTATTCCTGCACTTGCTGCTATTCTATACATATCCAAAGCGCCTTCATCAGTTATGAACCCACCTTCGCTTACTGCATAAGCAGGATGAGTCATTCTTCCGCCAACAATAACTTTTAATCCAGCGTCTAGAGAATGATAAATCCAGGCCCTCTCTGTTTCTGGTCCTGCTTGAGGGAAAAGGATTACTGCATCGACTCCTGCTGCCTTACACACTCTTGCAAAATTTCTTCCCGTGTCTGGAATATCTGTTCCAGCTTTTTGATGGTCATAGATAACTGGTTTGGTAGTATGTTTTCTTACAATCTCTACAACTTTTCCTAAACTGTAAGCTAATCCCAACTCAAATCCAACTTTGTATCCCCCAATACCCTCGACATCAGCGGTACTCTCTACTAATCTTTCAAACTCTTCCAGAGTAGAAACATCACAAGCAGGAATAACACTTTTATCTCGCTCTATAACTATTTGTTCTAAAGAGCCAATTGCTTTTCTTGCCGTTGTAGTTCCATAAACTCTAAGATATGTTGCCATTCTTTCAACATCTTCTCTCCTTATTTCTCCAGACGCAGTTTTAACAGGAGCGTGTTCTCTTAAGAAATCATAAACATCTAATGCATTTACAACAGAAACAACTCTTGTTCCTGTTTTTTGTTCGTATTCCTCTATTGCACTTCTTCCAGTAGCGTCAATTCCAACTTCCTGTCTATCAACTCCAATAACCAAAAGAGGGAAATTAAAGTCTCCTAAGAATTGCAAAAGTTCTCGGGCTTCGTATTTAGCATCTCCAGCTGTAAAGACGTCATCTAATTGTACTATTGACTGTCCATTTTTAGGAGCTCTACCAATTACCCATGATTTAATTCTTTCTGTCTGTGGCAGATGTTTGGTTAATGCAATAAACTCTTTTACAGTACGCGCATCACCATAACCTTTCATAACTGATGCTTCTCCATAATCTTTTGGAAATTTTCTTGTAGAAAATCTAGGAACATTTCTTTTTTTTCTTGCCATTTCTATTGCAGTCGCAACAGCAAGACCATTACCTTTTTCTGGGATACCATAAAGTAAATCAAAATCTGCTCCAGAATTCAAAATTGAATCGGCATAAAATTCTCCTAATGCTGCAGATGTCTCTCCATCATCAAAGTCTCCTATATTAACAAACCAAGGAGAAATTCTTTTGCTCTTTAAGCTGAAATCTTCACCAACTTTTAGAGCTCCTGTTCTTAATAAAAAATCAATGAATCTTGTTTTGTATTCCTCCATGTGATTTAATAATGGAGGAATTATTATAAATTTATCGTAAAAATTGTTGTCTATAGTAGGTAACAAATAAAAATGTTTTATCTATTTTTGTAGTCTTTTAACTCTCTAACATATTCGCAGGCTTGGCAAATTTTTTTTGAAGTTGGCTCATTACACAACTTGCAAGAAGAAAGTGTTTTTGCTTCCTTGAATTGCTGCTTTAATGATGGAAGTATCTTAATAAAAGAGTCTACTATAGAATATTTTGTTCCGAGGTATTTTAATTCAAACTCGTTCAACATATCTCTTACCGAATTTCTATATCCAAAGCTTGCATATGGACACTCTGAAAATTTTACTGGAAAACCTTTTAGGAAAGAATAAGTTGTTGTTTCTTTTTCAGTTACAAAGTATAGCGGCTTTATTCTTCTGATAAACCTTTTGTCTATCATTACTCCAGTAATAGGTCCAAGCCTTGCAGACACTTCCGGGTTATTCCTGAACTGGTTCATTAAAATAGACTGGGATTCGTCATCTAAGTTGTGGCCAGTAGCTAGTTTATCAAATTTAAATTTTTTAGAACCGTAATTTAGTAAATATCTCCTGAAAACTCCACAGAAGGAACAAGGAGTTTTATTTTTAAATTTCTTAACCATTTTGTCTAATGAATGATTAAAGAAATCTTCATAGTTTAAAATGTGAAGTGTTATGTTGTTATCTTTGCAGAATTTTTTAGCATTTGTTAGATCTCTGTATGCCTTAATACCTTCATCTATCGCTAATGCTTCTAGCGTTATAATTTTTTTATCCTGAAATTGTTTTAGAATACTTAAGACAGTAAAAGAATCTTTTCCACCAGATAAAGCGATTCCAATCTTGTTCCCTTTTTCTATTAAATTAAAAGTTCTTATTGTTTTTTTTACTTTTTTCTCGAAATATCTAAGAAAATGCTGCTTGCATAAGCTAACATTAACATTTGTTAATTTTATTACGGGTTTTTCCTGACAATTTTTACAAGGCATTTTATCCACCAGAAATAACGCTTAATAGTTTTATTTCATCTTTTTCAGAAACCTTTGAATCTTCTGTTACTAATTCATTGTTTTTAGAAATTATAACAACTTCTGGGTTAATTTTTAGTTTTTGAAGTATCTCTTTAACTGAGGAAGCTGTTACTTCTACATGTTTATTTTCTCGTTCTATGAAGACTTTTGGCATTTTTCACAGGTTTTGTTTACTTTTATTTTTTCTAAATTATTATTCCAGATGTTGAATCTGATTAGATTAGTTTCTGGATCTTTATTTAATAATATTTTTATTGATTGGGTTAAGGCTAAGGAAGCTATAAGAGAGACTATTGAGTTTAAAACTCCAAAGTCTTCACATCTGTCTAAGTCTATGTTTTTTTTGTAAATACATTTTAGGCATGGCTTGTTTGGGATGATGTTAAATAAGACTCCTGTTTCTTTAATAGCTGCTGTGTGAATCCATGGGATTTTGTTATAGCAGTAATCATTGATTAAAAATCTTGTAGTTAAGTTATCTGTGCAGTCTATGACTAAATTTGAGTCTAGTAAATGCAAGTTAGAATCATTTAATTTCTCGTTAAAAGATGTTATTGAGATTTCAGAGTTTATTTCTTTTAATTTTTTTTCTGAAGTAATTGCTTTTTGCTTGTTTACGTCTTTTTCTGTGTAAAGGGATTGCCTTTGCAAGTTAGTTAGGTCTATTTTATCAAAATCTATTAATTTTAAATTGATACCAGATCGGGCTAATAAAGATGAAACATTAGTTCCTAAGGCTCCTAAGCCTACAATAGCTACTGTTTTCTTAGAGAGTTCTTTCTGAGCCTGTTTACCTATCAACTTTTCTTGTCTTGCATATCTCATAAAGATTGGGTAAAAATGATGTTTTTAAGGGTTTGGGGGTAATTTAATAAAACAGTAATATTTATATACCACCTGTAATATTAATATACCATATGATACAAAAATATAGCAGATATAGAATACTTGAATTATTTTTTAGATGCCCTAATAAAATATTTCATATAAGAGAAATCTCAAGATTGAGTAAGTTGGCTGTTCCATCTGTAAAAATTCATTTAGATGAGCTAATAAAGGAGAATTTAGTTTTAAAATCAAAAGAAGGGCTATATGGGGGGCATAAAGCAAGTATAAATCAGAACTTTAAGCTATTAAAGCAGCAAAACACTGTTTTAATTCTTAATTTAGGGTGTGTAAAATATATTGAGGATGAAATAATGCCAAAATCAATTGTTTTGTATGGCTCGGCTTCAATTGGTGAGGATGATGAAGAAAGTGATATAGACTTATTTATAGAATCTAAAGAGATAGATTTAGAATTAAGCAAATTTGAAAAAATATTAAACAGGAAAATTCATTTATTCTTCAAGGAGAATTTTAAAGATTTGAGTAAAGAATTAAAAAATAATATTATAAATGGAATTGTCTTATCAGGCTTTTTAGAGGGGTATTAAATGATAACAAAGATTAGAGAAAATAAAGAAAAATCAAAATCTTTAATGAATATGGCCGAGATAACTTTAAAGAGATTGAATAACACCAATATGGAAGAATATCCTACAAATACCTTGTTAGACTATTATGGTATAATTCATCAGTTACTAGAAGCTATTGCTTCTAAAGATGGAGTTAAGGCCAGAGGAGAAGGCGCCCACCAAGAACTTATTGATTATGTTTCTAAAAAGTATAAGCTTACAGAGCAAACAAGGAGATTTTTACAGCAATTAAGAGATCTTAGGAATAGAATTTCTTATGAAGGTTTTATGGTAAAAGAATCTTTTATAAAATCTAATAAGGAAAAAATTGAAGAAATAATTGAAAATTTGCTCGGTGAGTTAAATTAAGAATACTTTTTTATCGCTGAAAGGATTTTGGGGATAATATTAAAAATAGAATAATACTAACCAGATTATGAAATATAGCCTTATTTTGAATAAATTTGAAATTGACTTAAGCAAGTTAAAAAGAAAATTAAAATCCTTTGAGATTGATAAGTTAACTGGAAGAATTAATACAGATAATGAAGTTGAATTAGAAGAAGTTGATAAAGTCTTAGTTTTAGAAAATGAAAATTTCTTTAGTTTAGAAGATTTAAGGAAAGACATTAGTAAGATAAAATTTAATGAGTTTAATTTAAGAGTTAAAAGCTATGTTAAGATTCCTTCAGGAACTATAAAGAAGAAATTATATCTCGTTGTTAATAAAAAATTGAATGAAAACTCTGAAAATAATGTGTTAATTGAATTGTTTAAAGAAGGAAAGATTAAATACAGGATATTCACCTATAAAGAAATAAAGAGTAAACCTAAGAATAACCTAACTGTTTTAATTGAAAATCCCAGATTAGTTGAGGAAATCAGTGATTTTTTGAGGTTATGCTTAATATTTAATCTAGAGTTTAAAGTTATACATGATAATAAAACAGAGTTTGAAACTTTATTAAACAAGGCTAAGAAGCTAACTAAAGGAAAGTTATCTGAGTTTAATGTTGAAGTTATTAAAGATTTAAAAGAACTTGATTATGTTAAAATTGGTTTCTCAAAGCATTCCAAGAAAAATGAGAAAGATTTTGTTCAGTTTGTTAAAAAGAATAATAAAAGGCTGCTGTTTGTTTTTGGGAATGACACTTATGGATTGAGCCAGAAAACTAGAGATAGTCTGGATGTATCATTTAGTTTAGGGCCTGATAAGGTTAAGCCTATGAAAGCGAATCAGGCTTTAGCTTATGTTTTAGGGATTTACAGCAATCTTTGAAAATAGATTAAGCTTAAAAACTCTGTTTCTTTTCTGAAAAAAATGAGAGAGATAACAGAGGAAAAAATTAAGAAATATTTTTTAGTTACTGAAAAGGCTTTTGAAAAGGCTAAGAAAGCGGGAAATAGAACCAAATTAAAAAAAGAAAGAGAGGATTGTTTAGACATGGTAGAGAGGTATATTAAAGATGCAAAGCATTTTTATGAAAAAGGAGATACTGTAAATGCTTTTGCTGCTCTGAACTATGCTCATGGATGGCTGGATGCCGGAGCAAGAATTGGGCTATGGGATGTTCATGATTCCCAATTATTTACTGTAGATTAAAATGAAAAAAGCTATAGTTGTCAGCGGGTGCCCTGGAACCGGGAAAACAAAAGTTGCTAAGCTGATTTCTAAAAAAAGGGGCTGTGAGTATGTAGGTACTAAAAATGTGATTAATGAATTTGGGCTGGTTGAAGGCTATGACAAAAAGATGAAATCTTTTATAGTTGATACTGACAAGTTAAGTAAAGTCTTAGTTGGTTTAATTAAGAAATCCACCAAAACATTAGTAATTGATGGTCATTTGAGTCATTATGTTCCCAGGAAATATGTTAAGCTGTGCATTATCACTAAGTGCGATATAAAAATTTTAAAGAAAAGACTGGAGAGGAGAGGATATAGCAAATCTAAGGTGAGGGATAATTTGGATGCTGAGATATTTGATACATGCCATGTGGAAGCTTTAGAATTCGGGCACAAGATTAAGGTTATTGATACAAGCAAGGGAATTAGGCCTTCCTCTTTAGCCCTTTAAGGGGCGCAAGGAATATTAGGTTAGCAAATATCTTTATGAATTTAAAGAGTGAAATTGGCTGCGTGTTTAACTGGATTTTATTTTTTTTGATTGCTCTTATTACTCCCTCTATGTTTTTTTCTGCATCCACCCATGTATAATTGGTTCCTATTTGGTAGAGATAATGAGCATCTGAATTCCCAACCATTGGCTTGTGGTATTTCTTCGCTATTTTTAGCGCAGGTTTGTTTCTGTTTAAAAGGTTTGTATAGTAAGCAGAATGTTCAATTCCATCTATATAATTAATATATTCTTCTATATCTTTTCCTATTGAGCTAATAAAGAAGAAAGGATGCGGGGCGATTATAAGTGATTTTTCACTTTTTATATTTTTTAGGTCCTTTAATGTTTTTACTTTCATAGCTTTATCATGCTCTACATTATACATAAGAATGTCCACTCCTTCAATTCTCCTTTCTATTCCCGGGATTACTATAATTCCTTTTGATTTTGCATATTCTACTATTTCCTCGGACTTAAAGCTTTGATCATGAAAAGTAAAGGCCATCACATCAAAGTTGAGAGAAGCTAGATGGTCTACTAACTCCTTAGCAGTATATCCTACCATATCTTTTTTATCCTCTTTTGAATGCATGTGCATATCTGCTTTTAACATGAGGGAAAACTGATAAAGGTGGTTAATAAAACTTTACCTTTTTCTTCTTCTCTTAAAAAGATACTCTAATCTTAGAATTGCTATGGATTTTAAGTAATTCGTTACTGTTGAGAATATTCTTACTCTTGAGTCTTCATCTTCTATCCACTTAACCGGGATCTCTTTTATTTTGTATCCTTTCATATGAGCTCTAAACAACAGTTCAGAATCAAAAAACCATGCATTGTCCCTTACTTCAGGGACCACATCGTTTACTATTTCCCTTTTTACAGCCTTAAACCCGCACTGGCTGTCTTTGTAGTTCACACCAAGTATTAATCTTACCAGCACATTATAGCCACGGGAAAGCAACTCTCTCTTAAATGAGCGTTTTATTTCTGCTCCCTCCATCAATCTTGAACCTGTAGCTACATCGTATCCTTGCAATAATGAATCTACCATTACAGGAAAGAAAGATAAATCTGTGGACAGGTCTACATCCATGTAGCTTACAATATCTGCATCACTTTTAGTCCATGCTATTCTTAATGCTCTGCCTCTCCCTTTTTGGTTTAAATGGAGCACCTTTACCTTTTTGTACTTTTTTGCTAAAGAATTGGCTATTTCCAGGGTTCTGTCTATTGAAGCGTTATCCGCTATTATTATACTCCATGAATGTTTAAAGTTTTTTTCAAGAAAGTCGCATAGAGTAGAGATGCTTTTTTCCAGGATGTTCTGTTCATTATAGACTGGCACTACAATATCTACTGTTGTTTTCATACAAACAAAAAGAAATAGAATTCTTTTAAGCTTTTTGGAGACTATCCTCCCTCATTGAAGACTGGTGTTTGGCTAAGGATTAGGAGAGCACTGAATTATTGAAAGGGTATATAACCCTGTTTTGAACTCTTTATAACCCTCTATCTTGAAATGTTTATCCAAGACTGTTAATTGTTCTTTTTTGTTTCTTATAAAATCACCCCTATCCAGAGCATAGAACAGCTTGCTCAATGGATTATATTTCCTTGGGATTGGATCTAGGACAATTATTCTTGATTTTGCAACCCTGTTTACTTCTTTTAATATTTTGTTTAGAGTTTCTCCAGGAAAATGGTGCATAAAACTCAGCAATAGCACGATGTCAAACTCTTTTTGCTTAAAATCCATTTTAGCGGCATTCATCTGGATGAACCTTTTATTTTGATTTTTATAAGTTAATGAGGCATGGGCTAAGAAATGTTTGTTTAGATCTATCCCTGTGTAATCAACAGATTCATTGAACAAGAAAGCAAATTCTCCTGTTCCACACCCTACATCAAGCACTCTGGAATTGGGGTTTGCATTTACTGCATTTTTTATCTGGGTGTACATTTTGGTTTTTCCACCAATAAGAATGCTTCTCACTAGATTAAACAAAAAAGGAGCGTCCAAAATCTCATTCTTAAATTTTTTTAGATTCATTTTTTCCTTGCGATTACTATAATTTCGTGCTGCTGTCTGAGTATACCTGAAAATAAGTACAAAACTGTAGCCATAGCTTTTACTACTGGACCCTGAATAATATTTTCCAGGGGCATTTCGCTTTTTTTTGTGTAAACTATTTCAAAGCCACTTTTGTTTAACATATTTATCAAAACTTTTTTTGTAAAATGGTAATTATGATGTTTTGGGTGGATTAGTTCTGCAAATTTTTTTATTTTAAGTTTATAAAATGTATGGGCTAGGTGCCCCATCAGGCTATCATCGTTTGTTGTTAGCAGGAAAAGCACCCCTCCTTTCTTTATTATCTTATTTAACATTATAAGGGTTTTAGAAGGGATTTCTACATGTTCTATCACATCCCACATTGTTACTAAGTCAAAGAAATTTTCTTTAAATCTGGCGTTTAACAAATCTCCTGTCTGTATGTTAAGATTAAAGTTCTTTCTTCCGTATTCTGAAGCAAACTTAGAGATCTCAACACCATAAGGTTTCCATCCCGTTTTTTTCGCTATATCTAAAAAAACCCCTGTTGCACACCCTACATCAAGGAGATTCCCTTTATTGGTGTATTTTTCAAGTTTTTTAAGCGTGTCCTTAAATCTTCTTAATTTTTTGCTTGTTTTTATTTTAGTTTCATAGTCTGCCCAAGAATCTTCAAAAAAGTGTTTGTTTGTTTTCTTAAAGTAATTTTCAGTGTAAAGGCTTTTAGGGATTTTGCTTTGGTCAGTAAATCTCAACCCGCATTCTTTACATTCATTAATATCCATGTAGCTAAGGCGGTATAATATTTTCATATTCTCTGATTTGCAATTGTCGCATTTCATGTGTAAATCAAGCATACATGCTCTGTTTTTTTAACTATTAGTGAGGCTTCTTCCATCCTGGCACAATCTTCATCGTATAAGATTATACTCCCTACATGGAGATTCCTCGCCCTCTCCAATATTTCCTCAGAAGACATCTCCGTGTACCCATTTAATAATTTGTTTATTTGTTCAGCATCTTTTTCTAGTAGCATTTGGTCTATCCATCCCGATATTGTTGTTATGTTGTAGTAAATGGGAGCGTAAGAATAATATGCCCTAGAATAAGAAGAACCGTATGTTCCTACATTATCCTCCAATACTATAAAGTTACCTTCTACAAAAGGAAGCAACCCAATCGTTTCTCTTTCTATGCTGCCTAACCTTGGGTAGGTTGGAGTTATTTCAAGAGAGGTAAATGTTACCAACAGTATAATAACTGAAAATGAGACTATACCTAGCGAAGAGCTCATCATTTTCCTTATCCTCTCAGGGTAGTCTGTTGCCAGGAAAAGATAAGATGCTATCAGTATAAACCCGATGTTGAATGTATCCGGAGGAGGCCGGTTATAGACAGGAAAATAGACAATTATTCTTGTTAGTATTAAAAATGCTTCTATAACTATTGGCAGGAATAGAAGAAGCTCCTTTTTAGGCTTATTCCTGATGTAAAAATAAAAAAGGATTATCAGCAAAGAAGATGTGACAAAAGTTGTTAATTTGTCCATGGTAAAAGTAAAAAAAGTATTTGGAGCATTTTCTATTAGCCAGTATGTGTACTTAGCCTCGCTTCCCAGGGAACTTTTAAAAGAACTTAAATAAAAAGGGATCCACCAGAAAGAAGTTATGACTAAGGTTGCAACAGCGCTTAATGCTATGTATATCTTTTCTTTTTTTGATTTCATTAAAAAGAACCCCAAAATAAGAGGGGACATTACTATGAATGATGAAACATTAGACAACAAGGATGCAGAGTATACTGGAATAAAAAATAGAAATCTTCTATCTAATGGTCTGTCTTTATAATAAATTAATATTCCAAATATGATTAGATTTAATAACCATCCGGTAATTTCTGGAAGCTTTCCAAGTCTTAACAGGTATCCTATTGCAATCGGGTTTGCAAAAAAGAACAGGTATAGAGCTATTCTTTTTATCTTGCTTATATCTCTCATTAAGAAATAAACTGCTACAAATCCAAAAATGTAGATGAGTAGCAAGAAAACATATGTTGCTAACTGAACGTTTCCAAGAATCTTGTATAGAGGAAGGGCTGCATAATAATATCCTGGCGGATAAGATTGAAAGAGGTTATAGCTAAACCCATTATACCAATAAGGAACTACTTCATGAACCCCATATTCATTAAGAAAAAACAATTTTGCCAGATGAGCAGACAGGTCATTTGCATAATCAAATGGGAAGTTATTAATCATGGCTGAGGTATCGACTAATCTAAATAAAAGATATACAAACAACAACATTATGGGAATAACTAATACCTTATCCCTCAGTTCGGCTTTCATAGAAATCCCTCCTTACCTCGTTGACTCTTGGGTCTGGTAATTCAGGTTTTAAATATTCTGGAACTGTTCTAATATTTTTATCACTATACTCTGCTTCCCATATCCTTATTGGACCTATAAGTCTCCCGTTGTAGTAAGAGAATGGGATTCCCTCATCTTTGTAAACGAGGTTGAAACCTTTTATCTGTTCATCTAAAAGGTATAATCTTCCAAACAATGAATGTCTTACTCTTGGGGATAAATAAAGAGCACTGCTTATAGGATCTACCCCTTGGCTTTCCTGTATACTCTGAACTATTCTCAAACAGCCCTGTAATGGCGCTTCTTCGAAAGTATAAACTTTCTCCCCTAGGTACAAACACCCTAATGGAATCTCTGCTTGTTTTCCTTGACTAACCACTACAGCTATAGGAACACCTATTGTGCTTCCATCATTGCTTATTAATAACCTTACTGCTCCTATTCCTGAAACTCCAGCAGGGTAGATCTCGCCATTGTAGGTTATATCATCTTCAATCATAGCTCCTCCCCTGTAAAAAAGTATAGTAGAATTTCTTGTTTCCTGTGTTTGTGTTGTATCTAGGCTGAAAGATGAGATTTGAGAATATCTATCATAATCTACATCTGAACCGATTGATGAAAAGGCGGGATATTTCCCTACTTCATCAACTACGAAGAGCAGATGTGTTGCACCATATGTTTTCATATATTCTAATGCTTCTGTTTCATTTTGGGCAGTCATCAAATGCCTTCCAGAAAAATAGTTTCTTGAGCCTATCGCATTTCCCCCATCAGTTAATGTAGCTCTTTCAAATCCTGTTTGCACTAAATAACCATAATCCCACCAGTGAGCAAACACAGCATTACTAGGCAAGTTAGTCCTTACCCATTCACCTGCTCTCTGCCATTGTTGGTCATAAACAGATCCAGTGCCCCTTGCATTGTTTAGGGATATTTTTGCGTATTTGAATAGAATTCCATCACTGCTTATTACTGGCACATTTCCTATCACAGGAATAGCTGAAACATTGGATCCAACAGGCCAGATAATAGTCATAATAAAGGCTATGAGTATTATAGCCATTGCACCTTTGTAAAATGTATCTTTCTGCTCTTTTATTTTTTTTGTTAAATATTCGTATACTGATACGATAAAAAAGGCTGATGTGACTGAGATTACTGGAGCAAAAACTATGAACAACCTTATAGCACTTCTTGCAGCAATTGCCATTAAGATAAACCACACTATGATGAACATGAGTTCTCTATTTGAGTTTTGCATTTTTTCAAATAACTCCTTATCTTTCCTGAATAACACAAAAGAAACAATGGCCAACATGATGAATAATCCAGCCAGCGAACCAAGATAAGTAATCTGAGAAATTGTGGTTTCACCATTAAAAGTAGATCCTTCTGAGTACCTGCTCATTACTGTTCCGATTAGGAATAAAGCAAAAAGCGCTGTTGACTGAGTTTTATATTTTCCTATCGATTTTGTTAGATTGTAGAATATTGCTACAACTCCTGCCATAAAAAGAGCTATAAAGTAATTATTGCCTATTTGGTTTGTCCATGAAAATGAACCTCCACTGAAGAATGGTTGATTTGATTCTGCGACAGTTATCGCCCACCTGCTTCCTCCAAAAGGCCTGGATAATGAAGTCACTGTTTCAGTTATCCTACTTAGGATAAAATTTGGTCCATAAATGATGGTTAATACTGCTATCCCTAAAACAAATGTTACTGCCCCGCTTATTACCCATGGTGGAAACCTTTCTTTTAATCTGTTGTAAACTCCAAATAGTTTGAGATGGACCAGCATAAAGTGAGTTAAAGAGAATAAGAAGGTACCAAGCATTACTAATGTTGTCAGAGAAGTGAGAAGAGTATTTAGCGAGAATCTAGAGGGATAAAACTGGTTAAGGATGATTATAGATATTATCATCCATCCTGCATAAGTGTAAAAATCCCTCTTGCCAAATTTATTTATGATAATCTGAGTTAAGGTGAATACTGCAAATAGTATGAACAAGAAACTAACTCCCCCCCAAGTAAGCCCCAGCATACCTGTAAGTGATCCTGCTAATAGTGCATGAACTATTGATATTTTTGTATTTTTGCTTTGCCATGAGGCCACATAAAAATAAATAGCAGCAAACATAAAGACTAATCCCATTGCTTCTTTATCTGAAACCCCGGCTAATGTCCTAAACAAAAATACAGGAATAACTGATAAGATTGCAGTAGACAATAAAGCTACTTTATTGTTAGTAAGCCTTTTTACCAAGAGATAGAAGAAAAGCAATATGAAAATAAAAGAAAATGCTGGATAAGCTACATGGGCTAGTTCTATTGTGAGAGAGGACACAAATGCATGAACAACACTATATCCAGAGGCGATGATGTGAGCTAAAAAACTAAACTCTGCTAAGTTGTTGTATCCTTGCGGGAAGTACCTAAGAACGTCTACTGCAGGCAAAGTTCCCGTGTTCACTACTTCTGTTACATACCTTAAGAATGAAAGAGCATCTGGATCTGCTGGGATATATTTTCCAGTTGTCACATCGATTAAATTAGGCAGTATTTGCAATCTCAGGATAGAGCTAAATCCAATTATAGTGGCAAGTATTGCAGCTGAGTATTTATTAAAAAAGATAAGAATTACTGAAATGATAGGGATCCATATGAAAAGAAAGGTTTTTGCAACTACAAAATTTTTTTGAAATATTAGATATACTATAAAAATAGCAATAATATACACGGCAATGTATTTAAAATTGAGATCACTGCTAGAACTGCCAAGAATCCCCTTTAATTTTTCAATTCTTTTATTGACTTCCTCTGACATATGAATTTTCTCCTTGGGAAACTTAAAAAAGTTTCTAATTTACTGTTTCCAGCATTATTATTTCTCCATCTTTAACATTTTTAAATGTATGCAGGCCATTTCTAATCTTACCGAATACATTCACCGGACTGGCTGCTTTTGGTTTTTCATTAGTGCTTACTGGGGTTTTGCCGAAAAAGATACAAAATGCTTTTCCTGGCGGCCAATAAGCTACATCCCCTGTCTCTACTTCTTCTTTCCCATTCTCACTTTTTAAATTGATGGGTATTGAAAAGTAAACCTCATCCCCCCATGTGTTTGCAATTCCTTTAGTTGGCAAAATCTCGTATATTGCTCTGGCCGTTTTTGTATTATATAACTCTGCTATAGCCTCTATCTCTGACCCCTTTATTTTTATTTTCATGAGAACTAAAAAAGAATAAACATATTTAAATATGAGGGATAAATATAGCTGTCTATCGGGTTACTGCAACCAGGGGATTCAAGAGATGTGATAGTAGATGTTTTTCACACAATATTAGAATCTGGTGAACCGTTAGATTCTAAGCAGGTTGAAGTAGTAGTAATAAAAAGCAGAAATGAAAGAAAACTGCCTGTAAAAGGTGTAGCTTCTTCTAATATAAGAAGGCAGCTGAGAAGATTAAAGGAGATGTTTCTGATTGAAAGCGTGCAAAATAAGTACAGAGTAAGTGAAAATGAGAGTTTAGATAAGATATTTGAAGAGAAGATAGAGAAATATTATCTTAACTCTATTGTGGAGAGAGTTAGAGAATATTTTAATGTGTTAAAATGAGCAATCTAGATGAAAATATAGGACTGTTTGATTTAGATGATACTCTTGCAGATTATAGCGGAGCTATTGGAAGAGATTTAGCAAGCATCGCTGGACCGAATGACCCCTCTTATTCTCCTTGGGGAGAAAATGCGCAGTTCATCCATAGAAGGATTAGGTTAATAAGAAACCAACCTGGGTGGTGGAGAAGTCTTGAAGTTCTACAAGCTGGTTTTGATGTACTGAAAGTAGCAAGAGAATTAGAGTTTACAATCCATATACTCACAAAGGGGCCTATTTTTGCTACTCCTTCATGGACTGAAAAAGTGGAGTGGGTGATGAAGATGATTATCCTGGATATATCTCAGAATGGTTAGCGCATAGACCTAGAGGCTTAGTTATTATGCCAGTTTATGAGTATAATAGAGGATTTAGCCACCCTAACCTGGTAAAGTACGATGGTTCAAATCTAGCGGAGGTTAGAAGAGTATTGGAGATTGCAAAGATGAGGCGACCTAATGAAGAGTTAAGATTAACATGATTTATGAACCTGACGAAGATTCTTTTTTGTTAGTTAAACACATCAAGAGGTTAGCTAAAAACAAAAGAGTTTTAGATATGGGAACTGGATTTGGGATATTAGCTGAGACAGCAATAAGATCTGGAGCAGTAGATGTCTTGGCTGTAGATATTAATGAAGAAGTTATAGACTATGTAAAATCAAAAGGCATTAAGGCAAAGGTTTCTGATTTATTCTCAAATGTCAATGAAAAATTTGATTTGATAGTTTTTAATCCCCCCTACCTCCCTGAAGATGAAATGGAAGATGAAGAAACCAGGAGGATAACTACCGGAGGAAAAAGAGGATATGAACTGCTAGGCAAGTTCCTTGCAAGTGCAAAAAGTTATCTGAATAAAAAAGGACAGATACTGACTGTGTTTAGCTCTTTGACCCACAAGGATAAAATTGATAAAATGTTAAAAGAGGGAGGATACAAGTTTGACTGCTTAGAAAAGAAGAAACTATTTTTTGAAGAGCTGTATGTTTATCTGATATTTAAAGATTAAGTTTATATATTACTTACACATATATTTTTTAGAGGTGATTTTATGGTTGATACTATTATAAAAAAAGATTGTAGAAGACAGAAGTTTAGTAAAGCAAAGATTGAAAGAGCGATAGACAAAGCAACTAGAGAAGCTAAAGTTTCTGCAGTAAAAAGGAAAGAAATCTGCAAGGAAATAGCAAGCGGAATTGTAGAAAGCCTAAAGAGAAGAAAAACAATAAGTGCTTCTGAATTAAGAACTAGAGTTTTAAGAAGACTGGAGACAAGATCAAAAGCTGCAGTAAAAGCTTGGAGAAGATACGACAGAAGGAAAAAATAATGCAACCTAAATATTTTATCTCTTTATTTTTTTTATGAATTTAAGGGAATTAGAATTATGCCTGGAAAGTTCATGGGGCAGAGATACTTGCTACTCTTCTATGAGGGAAGGATGGAGCAGGGATAATCCAGCTAACGGGCAGTGCACCGCTACTTCTCTTGTTGTAAAAGATTATTTTGGGGGAGATATTATTTTCTGCTTTGCTATTACACCTAATGGAGGCAGAGAACCTCATTTCTTTAACAGGCTAAAAGATGGAGATGTGGATCTTACAAGAAGGCAGTTTCCAGATGGGACTGTGTTTGTTGAAGAGAGAGTTATGGAAAAAGAACACATACTTAGCATGCCTAATGGTGTTACTGACAGATATACTATTTTAAAAGAAAGAACTCAACAAGCACTAAGAGTTTGTTGAATTTTAATGTAAATTCTAGAAAGTATAAATAAAAGAAAAAGAGGAAATTTACTGTTCAATAACCTCTTCTAAGCCTCTCAAAAATTTTTCGAGAAGATTTCAAACTAAAAAGCCATACCGACCCCCCGAATACGACACCTTTAATTAGCACCCGAGTTTAAGACAGAGAGGGAATTAGAAATATTTATAAATACTATTTATTCAGCTTATCTTACCCATTAACACTACTTTAAGTAGGAGGGAATAAATGGAAAAAAGCAAAGTATTAGAGACTATAAAAGTTTTAAGGGAATTCTCTAAAAAAAGAAATTTTAAACAGAGTGTAGACCTCATTATTAATCTTAAAGAAATCAATGTAAAAAAACAAGACAGCCAAATAGACCAGTATACTGTATTGCCCCATCCTAGAAAAAAGAAATTGAAAATTTGCGCCTTGGTTGGATCTGAGCTTGCAGAATCTGCAAAAGTTTTTGATGAAATTGTTGTGCAGCAAGACTTTCCAAAATATCAAGCTAATCCTGAACTGATAAATGCTTTAACTAAAAAGTTTGATGTCTTCGTGGCCCAGGCTAATATCATGACACAGATAGCAACTACATTTGGTAGAACTCTTGGACCAAAAGGATTGATGCCTAATCCTAAAGCAGGGTGTGTCGTAGCCCCCGGGGCTAACTTAAATGTAATTTCTGCAAAATTGCAAAAAACAGTAAGATTACAGGCAAAGAAAGAGCCTATAATAAAGGCCTCTATCGGAAGCGAGGATATGGGGGATGAAGATTTAGCTGAAAATATATTGTCTGTTTACAATAGTTTAGTCCCCTCATTACCTCAAGAAGAAGGCAATGTCAAAAATGTTTTATTAAAAACAACAATGAGCCCTGCGATCAAGATTGGGGAGAAGAAAGAGGAGATTGAAGCTAAATTAAAAGGCAAGGACAGACTTAAGAAAAAAACTAAAAAAGAAGATA
>JAGVZJ010000015.1 GCA_018302725.1 Candidatus Woesearchaeota archaeon
TCTTTTATTCCTGCTAGCTCCAATATCTTCTTGCATTCTTCTTCTATGCATAACCCTGTTCCTAGAGGAGCAGGAATCAACTCAATCTCAACAGAACTGCACTTTCCTTTGACTTTAAAAGGTATTGAATGCGGGTTTTTACATCCACACTCCCAGCTTCCACACCCTCTTCTAACATTCATAAGGCCAAGCTTAGCATTTCTTAATGCTTTTTCTCTAGAAGGCATAGTTTCTTTTGATTTTCCAAATCCTATTCCCACATAGCCATTTTTGTTTCCAACTGCAGCAAGACATCCAAAGTTTGGCTTGTTTCCCTCTTTTGTTTTTTTCTGTGTTTGTCTCCATATACTCTTTTTTCCTCCGCCAAATTTACCTTTTGACTGGCCTATTGAGAGTAATGTAGATTCTACATTTGGAACCAGCATATCTACAATCTGGGGCTCTAGAAATCTTATTCCTTCCCCAACTATCTCGCTGATATCTTTTATTTTTCCAGCTTTAACATCTGCTCCAAGCTCAGTCTTTGGTCTCCAGTTTTCTTTATTAAATGTACCAGAAACTACACCTGTTGGAGGTTCTTCAACGGTTTTTTTTTCTATTTTTTCTGTCATCTTCATTTAGCCCCTATCTTCCTTTTTACTTCTTCAAAGTTTTTTGTTATCTCATCTGGGTTAACCTTATTTTTTAAGTATCCTGAAAACTGTTTGTTATAGTTATCTGTTCCTTTTATCTTTGAACAATAATCCTGAATATGCTTTCCGCTTACTCTCTCTTCAGATGGTAAGATCTCCTCATTAACAGGGATCTTTAACCCCGAGTCAATAACCCCCTTCAAAACTGCAAAGATTGAAGAACCATTCACAGAAGGATGTAAGCCTATGTCAAGTATCGCCTCTTTGATATTATGTTCTTGCGACTTAATTCCAACAAGGTATCCTAAAAGGTAAGAAGCAGGAATGTTGTTGAGATGGCAGTTCCATCCAAATTTTCTCAGGTCTTTTGTAGTAGCAGAGGTAATAACTCTGTCTCCCTTAACTTCATATTTTATGAACTGTGCAATTAGAATGTTTAATTTCTTTCTTATGACCAGTCTTATCTTTTTTGAACTAAGAGTCTTCAACCTGGATTTATAGTTGGTTTTTCCTGTTCTTACTCTTTTCAACCTTACGGTAAATCTTCTACTTCTTGCCATGTTTGATTATTAAGTTACGCTCCTCTATAAACATCTTTATGTGCCTTCTGCTTCTGAAAAATCCTCCTTTGGCCTTCATATAAACAGACCTGTGGGTCTTTGAATCAATAAGTCCTTTCTGTTTAAGACTGTTTAAAAATTCCCTTTGAACTCTTATCTTCCTTGTCCATTCTTTCTTTTTTGGGAATCTCGAGTTCTTTGTACCCTTGATAGAGCCTCTTCCTCTTCTCCTTCCTTTTCTCTTCTGAATTATCTTCTTTCTTGCTCGTGATCTTGACTGCTCATTTGTATCTTTTTTGCTGATTATTTTTTTACCAATCAGAGATTTTATATCATTTCTAGTTATAGCATCTTTTATTTGAGACAATGATTCGGAATCAAACTTTATTTTTTTCTTGCTGATCTTAAGAATGCTCGCTGCCAGTTTTTTTTGTAATTTTAATTCCATTTTATACGCCCTTCTCTAAGATTTTTCTTTTTTCTTCTTTTACTTTCTCTGCTTTTTCTTCTGTAGACTCTTTTTTCTCTTTTTTTATTTCCTTCTTCACTTCCTCTTTCTTAATTTTCCCTTCTTTACTTTTCTTTCTTTTCTCTTCAACTGATTTGATATAAGCATCAAAATCTCTGATATTTATTATCTTTACATTTGTCTTCTTTGCCTTTTCAACTATCTCTACCTTTTTTTTGGTTCCTACCTTCGAACTGACTATGCCTATTTCTTTATTACTTTCAATCTTCTCTAGATCATTTAGTCCATTTATCCAGACGAGCTTCAGCCCATTAACAAGTCCCTTCTTACATTTGCCGGTCCCATAACCTACTCTTGGAGTTAAACCATGCCCACACCTGGACAGCCTAAGTTTTGCATGAATCCCCTTAGGTCTTCTCCATTTTCTTTCTAGCTTAGAAACATTCATCGATCTTTGTCTCAGAAATTTTCGTTTCATACTACTGGTTTTCCTCCCTTTTCAATTATGTAAATTCCATCTTGGAAAATTCGTCTGTCTTTATTAGTAATTCTCGTGCATTGCTCAATATTTGATGCAGTTTGTCCTGCTGTCTCTTTGTCAACACTAGTGACTATAACCTCATCTCCATGAATCTTTACTTCTGAATTTTTAAAAATCTTTGCTACTCTTTGTACTTTCTCTCCTAAAAAGTTTTTAACAACAATCTTATTCTGTTCAACGGAAACAGTCATAGGAAAATGACCAGAGCAGATTCTTAGTTTGTATGTGTAAGGCTCAAGTGCCCCCCTTATCATATTTTTTATATGGGCGCAGTTAGAATTAATCATTTTTTTTTCATTTTTTGTAAACTTTCCTTTTGCAGAAAGAATTAGGCAATTCTCTTCTTTTCTAATCCCTATCGCAACATTATTGATGGTTAAAGAATTTTCACCAGCGGCACCTTTTACCCTTACCGTTCTTCCAGCTATTTCAACATTGATATTCTCAGGGATACTAATCTTTTTCTCTGGGCTTTTTGACATGTTAGTAAACGTAAGATATTAATCTTCCTCCAAAACCTTTTTCTTTTGATTCCGTATGGGTCATAAATCCTTTAGGCGTTGAGACTATCATTATTCCAAAATTTTTTGCAGGGAGATATCTTTTTTCATATTTTTCAACATCTCCCTTCTTAAAAGAGAATCTTGGTTTTATAACCCCACATTTGTTTATCCTGCCTAGCAAAGCTACTTCTATCAGGTTTCCTCTGCCAGCTTCAACAACCTTCACCTCCCCGATATAACCCTTATCTCTCATTATAGCTAGAACAGCATTTATGACTTTAGATGCAGGTTTAACTACACACTCTTTCTTTCCAACCCTCTCACAATTGTACAAGTTGGAAAGTACATTTGATAATGGATCATTCATTGTCATTTTAATTGTATTTCCTGAATCCTAATTTTTTTGCATTCTCTCTGAAACATTGTCTGCACAGGTTTAACCCATACTTGGATAAGTGGGCACCGGACCTATCACATATTCCGCACCTTTTCACATTTCTTCCAAACATTCTTTTTTTAGGAGCATTATGTTTAATGAACTTCTGCAGCTTAGCAGGTTTCTTTTCAAGCTGCTTGAAAACTTTAGTATGGCTGCTATATGTCATATTATTCTCCCTTCTCCTCTATTTTTATCCCAAACTTATTCTTTACGAACTCAATAGATTCCTCTCTGGAAATTCTGTGTTTTTCCGGAACTCTTAGCCTGTTGATTCTTCTTCTGTTAATCCTAAATCCTGGTCTTTTTAAAGTAACTGCGACTTCTAGCCCTATAATCCCTATACCTGAATCGTATTCTACTCCGGGAATCTCAATATACTCATGAATTCCAAAAGAGAAGTTGCCAAAATTATCAAATTTAGTTATGGGAATTGCGTTGTCCTTAGCTTTAAGCAGCCCTCTTAACACTGATTCTGCTTTCTCCCCTCTCAATGTTACTTTCGTAGCTATCTCAAGCTTAGGCCTAATTCCCCAAGTAGGGACTCTCTTCATAGTTCTTGTCTTAACAGGTTTAGCGCCAGTAATCATCTTCAACAGCTTTGAAGCTTTTTCTAGCCTGTCTCCCGTCTCTCCAACTCCAACATTTAAGGTAATCTTCTCTACCTGTATTTCTTTCATCTTGTTCATTTTTCCAGGAATTTGTTATCAATAGCGAAAGCATATTCTTTCAAAGTTTCAAATTCTCCTTTCTTTGTTTTTACTAAGATTCTGTCTCTTATAGTATTCTTTTCCAATATGATGTCTACAATCTTCCCTAGTAAACCTCTGTGTTTTCCTCCACTAAGGAATACTTCTGATCCTTTATCCAGTTTTAAGTGCTCGGTAATCTTATTTTTTGAAATGTCTATTACAAGAGTATCGCCTACCCTGTATGTTTCTCCCTTCTCTGCAATCATGTTCCTTCCATCTGAAAGATTAAGTTGTATCTTAGCCCCCTTCAAAATTGTCTTTCCTATTATCTTACATGGCTTTAGACTGTCCAACTCTTTTTTTAATGGGACTAACTCAAACTCCCCTTCCTCATTGATTATCACTCTATAAGACTCTTTAGTCTGAGGAATGTCAATAATGTCCATAAAACCGACGGCAAATTTCGGGTCTCTTACATTTTTCTTGTCAATAGAGATCGTCTTCTCATTAATTATATATCTCACTTCTCTTGTTGTATCCGCATATTTTAGCATTTTTTTCAATATCAAATTAATAGAGATGCTTCTACTTAATGGATGTGCACCCGGTCTAGGTCGGGAAATCCACTTAGTTTCCTTTCTCTTTATCGGCCAATTTTTCGGCGCTTTGCTTCTTGATAGATGTGCCATTTTTTCTCTCTAATGATCCTTTTCTTTTTTTGTCTGTTAAGTCTAACTCAGTAATTAATAGGTTTGAAGGGTGAATAGGATAGAACGACTTTGAACCGTCTCGTTTGGTTAAACTAATTCCCTCTACCCACACTTTTGTTTCCTTGAGCAAAACTTTTTCAATCTTCCCGCTTTTCCCTTTATACTGCCCTCTTTGGATCTTTACAGTATCCCCCTTCCTTATAGGAAAGCTTCTTTTTCCATACTTTTTTATTAACTCCTTCGATAAATGTGAACCCAAAAACTTGTGTTTTATATGCAACGGAGCATTATACTGAAATTTCCTCCTTTTTCTAGGCTGTCTGCTGCTTCTCCACTTTAATGAAAAAATTTGTTTCATATCACACAATTATTGAAGCGATTTTGGCAATTCCTGGCCAACGCTCAGCAACCTCCTTTGCAATTGCTCCTTTTATCATTGTTCCTTTCGGATTTCCTTTTTCATCTTTCAAAATTACTGCCGCATTGTCTTCAAATTTTATTCTCTCGCCATTCAATCTTCTGTATTCTTTCCTTTGCCTTACAATTATCGCAGGAACAACCTGTCCTTTTAGCCCAGGTTTTCCTTTTACAATAGAAGCGTTAACCATATCTCCAATCCCTGCTGCAGGAAACTTACCCTTTGTGGTTTTTAGGCCTTTAACTGAAAATATCTTAATAAGCTTGGCTCCAGAATTATCACACACAGGAACTTTTGCTTCTAAGTTTAATGCTCTGGTTATTCTCGCTGTAAATGCTTTCATTTTTTCAATACCTCTATTATCACAAAGTGCTTTGTTTTAGATATTGGCTTTGTCTCTCCTATTAAGACTGTATCTCCTATTTTTGCATCAATGCAAGGGGGATTGTGCACCTTTAGTTTACTTTGTTTTTTTTCATATCTTTCATATTTAGGAATATAATGGTAGTGCTCAAATTGTATTGTAGCAGTCTTCGAAACATTTTTCTTGATAACTTTTACCTGCATAATTCTTCCTCTAACTTTCTGAATCCCATGAAAAGGGCATACCTTATCGTTGCATCCTGTCTTTGGTGCTTTTACCTCAATGCCTATTGATTTCATCTTATTTCTTCTGGCCTCCTCACCATATGCTCCCCCCTTAGTACTTTAGATCCAAGTTTAAATATCACTTCACACTTGATTAGCTTCCTTACGCCATCTCTCGTTTCAACTGTAATTGTATTTTTTGTTTCATCTATTATTCTACCATTTATCCCAAGCAAGTTTTTATTTTTTGCATCTATTACTTCCATTTTCGAACCAATCAATGTTTCTTCCATCTTACTTTATGTGAGTAAATCCCATCTTTCCAAGCTCTTCTTTCACTTTTGATACATGATCCCCCTGCAACTCAATCTTCCCTTCCTTTACTGTTCCACCACATGCAAGTTTTGACTTCAAGTTCTTGGCAAGGTCCTTTATGTTAATATCTTTTTGATCTATCCCTTCTATGACCGTTGTCAATTTACCAAACCTTCTCTTTACTGCTCTCACACTGATATGTTGCTCTTCTTTTGCTATGGTCTCACAAACACAAAGTTCTTGAGAGAGACCGCATTTTGGACATATGTTCATTGCTTGTTAGGTTTACCTCCATTATTGTTTTTGAGCGTGAGTATTCTTGCAATATCTTTCTTTACTGCTCTCACCAACCCCGGGCTTTCAATACTTGTTCCAGAACCTCTTTGAGAGTTCAGTCTAAGCAACTCTTTGTTTAGTTGATTGAGCTTTTTTTCAATCTGCTCTTTATCCATCTGCTTTAGCTGGTGTTTTTTCATTTTCTTCCTTCTTGTCTTTCTTTTTGACTTTTTTTATCACATCTTTCTTTACTTCTTCCTGCTCAGTTTTTTCTTTATCTTCTTTTATTTCTTCTTTCTTCTCGATAAATCTTATATCATCTGGTAATTTAATATCTGGAGTTAATATGCTAACTTTCACACCCACTGATCCAGATTTTAATCGTGCAACTGAAAGTCCTCTCTTAATCAAATTTTCTGAAACATTCCCGGATTTCTTTAAATGCCCGGAAATAAATCTCCATGTCTTAGCTCTACTGCTCGGGACGCCTCTTCCAGAGATAACAATTTCTGCTCCTATCGCTCCAGCATCAATAATCTCTTGCAGTGTTCTGTATCCCATTGATTTGAATCTCTTTGGACCGAATCTTTCAAAGGAAGAAACAATCCTTTCAGCAACAGATTTAGGATCGAGATTTGGATTCTCAATCTCTGCTATCTCAATTTCAGGATTTTCCATTTCAAACTTTGTTTTTAAAATCTTGTTTAGCCTGTTAATATTAACCCCTTTGCTTCCTACAACTAACCCCGGTCTAGAAGTATAGATAATCACCTTTTCTCCTAGTGGTGTTTTTTTAAGCTCCAATCTGCTATAACTCCCTTTAGGTAATTCTCCTGCAATATGTTCTTGCAGCAGGTATTCCTTAACTTTCTTTTTTAGTATTTGTCTTTCTATCATCTTTCTTTATCTTGAATTCTTTAACTATGAGTTTTATATGTGTGTTTTTTTGTCTTCTTCTCCTTTTTCTTCCATAATGCCATTGCAATGGAGCCTTATGTGCAGAGACATGCTCAATTATTAAGTTTGAAGATAACCCCTTGTTCTGTGCATTCGCTTCTGCATTCTCCACTAATTTCAATATTTCCTGTGAAGTTTTTACAGGATACCTGCCAGAGCCAATCCCTGGTCTATGCGGGGTGTCTCTGTTATATCTTCTATAGGGCACTGCTTGTTCCATCTTTGTAACTCTGCTCAACGCTGCTTTAGCTTTTTTTGTAGTCATACTTCTAATCATGTTGCATATTTCAACCGATTTCTTCGTTGAAATAGGTAGATTCCTTCCATTCACAATTGCAGTGTCTTGTTGAGTTTCCATTTTATCTTACAGATATTGCTGCACTTGATCTTGTAGCTCCAACACCTGGTGCAGAGTGTGCAACTTTTGACCTAGTTAATGTCAGTTCTCCCAGATACATTCCTATCATTTCTGGTTGGATCATAACTGGAGCAAATGATTTACCTGCATGGATCTGTACAGTAAGACCAACCATCTTAGGCAGTACAATCATATCCCTGCAATGTGTCTTTATCGGTTTCTTATGCCTCCCTTCAATGGCTTTATCCACTTTCTTTAAGAAAGCTTTCTGAGTTTCCGTAAACCCTCTCTTCAGTGACCTTCTTTTCCTGGAGGGCAGAAGCTTTACAAACTCCTTAAGTTCCATCTTCTTTAATTCTTCAATACTCTTCCCCCTATAAACAAAATCTTTTGCCATTATCTTTTTCTTCCCGTCCTTCTCGCTCTAATAAGCCCAACTTTTCTTCCAGGTGGAGCATTCCTCGGAGGCGTAGCAGGCTTACCCATATGTCTCCCTCTACCAGAACCAAAAGGATGATCCACAGCATTCATAGCAACTCCCGATACAATAGGATATAACTTGTTTCTTGCTTTCTTCATATGGTGGTGTTTTCCAGCTTTAACAATGGGTTTTTCCAATCTTCCAGACCCTGCAATTATTCCAACTACTGCTCTGCAGTTAGGATCAAATTTCTTCTGTTTCTTGCTTGGTAGCTGAACAACCACATACTCTTTTGCTCTGCTCACAATCCTTGCAGAAGACCCAGCAGTCCTGCAGAATCCTGTGATGTTGCTATTAGGGAATTTTTCAATGTTATAAATTGAAGTTCCTTCTGGAATGTTTGAAAGCATCATGACATTTCCTATTTTTAGTTCTCCTTCTGCACCAAATGAAATAAAATCTCCAACTCTTACATTTTCTGGGGCAGGAATACAGAACAACTCATTATTAGATAACTTAATTATTGCAACAGGAGCAGATCTCGCTTGGTCATGCACAATCTCAACAATTTCCCCATTGATTGTCTCACTTGGAAGATTTGGATAAACCATCTTAAATCTATACCTATGACTAGGAGCCTTATACCTTGGAGTTCCTCTCCCTCTCCTTTGCTGTATTAAATTTTTACCCATCTTACATGATTCCTAGCTGAGTTGCAACATCTATAGCTGCCTTATCTTTAGGCAGTGTGATATAAGCCTTTTTCTTTCCACTTGGGGTAATCACAGTCCTTACCTTTTCAGTATCAATGTCAAAACCAATTTTAAGAGCATCTTTAATCTCTTTTTTTGTAGACTTTAAGTTTACAATGAATGTAAGTTTATTATCACTTTCCATCAGTCTAACAGCCTTTTCTGAGGATACAGGTTGTTTTATAATCTGGAAGGGATTCATTTTTGTTTCTCCATAAACAACTGTTCTTTCTCTAACCTTTCAATTGCCATGCTGCTGAATAATGTCAATCTCCCTGCAACAGCGCCAGGGGCCAGCAGCTCAGCATTTAACTTATCAACCATAACGATATCTATTCCCTCAATATTTTTTGCAGATTTTAGTAAAGGACAATTCTTAGACACAACAACTAATAATCCTTTTTTGCTTATCTTCCTTCTTCCTCTAATTTTTCCCTTGCCAGCTCCCTTCTTTTTCTTCTCAACCCTCTCCACTTCTTCTTTTAACCCAAGATTATCAAAAGCCTCCTTAACCTCTTTTGTTTTTTGTAATAATTCTATATCATTACTTATAACTAGAGGAAAAATCTTTGGAACCAAATGGTTTCTCAAAGTAACAATATCCTTGTCTAATGTAGCTGCAAGAGCGGACCTAATTGCTTTTCTCCTTTCTTTATCATTTATTTTTAAAGACCATATTTTACTTGATTTTGGAGGGTGAGCTTTTCTTCCACCAACAGTTCCAGGAGCAAATGCACCTTCCCATCCAAACTGTCTTCCTCTCCTCCACATAACTTTTCTTGGGGTTCTGTTCATTCCATGCCCATATGAAGTCTTGTAATCTCTTCTCCTTTTAGATAACCTTACTGAAGTTTTCTTTCCTGCAAGTATATCTGCCCCATAACTTTGCCTTTTATTTGATCTCATAGAAAGAACAGCTCTTTTAATTAAGTCAGGATGGTACTCCTCGCTAAACTGCCTTGGAGCATTTAAACTCCCTATCTTTTCCGCCTTCAGATTGTATATGTTCATATTTTAATTTGTTTAACCTCGTAATTGTAAGATTTAGATTTTCTCATCTGATGAGTCAAGATCACAATCCTTTTTTTTGGTCCAAAAATAGACCCTTTAATAAGCATGTACTGGCCCCTTATTGTTCCATATCTATGAAACCCCTCTTTTGGCAGTATTTCCTTTGGATCATTCCTTATCTGTAATATTTGCTTGTTTAACTCAGTCCTTAAATGATATCCCATTTTTCCTGCTTGAGGCACACTATACAAAACCTTTCCAGGAGTTACAGGGCCAAGATTTCCAGTAGATCTTTTCTTCTTCTCTGATTTATGCTGTTTCAAATTAAGACCAAACCTCTTAATTGTTCCTTGAAATCCCTTTCCTTTTGTAACGCCATGAATATCAACCATTTGGTTTTCCCCAAAAATGTCATTAATTTTTATTTCCTTTTCAAACAAAGATTTCGCATATGCCAGTTTTTCTTCAACTTTTCCACCAATACCAATCTCAACAATCTCTGGCTTTTTCTTCTTCAATCCCGTATTTTTTGGGAGGGTATAACAAATTATTCTTAGATCATCATATGACTCTGGAATTTTTTCTTCTAATTTCCTTTTTGGCAGTTTAATCTTTCTTGCTAATTCTTTATCAAGGCTTTTATTAACAATTTCAGAAATAGCTTTTAACCCATAAGGCGTTTTTTTGTAAAATCTTAAAGAAAAAGGTTTTATAGAAGGGCACTCGAGAATTGTAACCGGAATCACAAACAAATCATTTTTTAATCGAGAATTAGGATTTTGAATCTTAACCTGAGCATGTGTCATTCCCACTTTGTAGACAGGAAAGCCTAATAATAAAGTCTTATCTAGCTTAGGCCAGGACCTTATCCTTGGGGTCTGTTTTTTAGACCTTTTCCTTGGCCAGTACTGTAAACTTCCGCTTCTTGGTTTATGCGTGCTTGGCATATTTTATTCTCGCTATTTCTATCTATATTTAAAGTTTATTGCTCGTTCAAATCTAAAGACATCAGATCATCGCCTTTAGAACAAGACACTTATCAAATAACCGTTCTGGGGCTATTTCAATTTAATAAATATCCGCATAAAACCCTTTATAAAGTTTTTTGTTAATCTTCCCCAAAACCTTAAAAAGGTAATTTTTCTCTATATTTTCAATAAATAAGGTCAAAATGGCAAGATTTATCATATCTTTATCTGCAATGGAAAAACTCCTCAAAAAATGCGGTGCTCCTAGAGTGTCAGAGAATGCTAAGCAAGCTTTATCCGAAGCATTAGAAGAACTAGGCAAAAAAATAGGAGAGAGATCCATTAATTTTGCTAATCATTCTGGCAGAAAAACAATAAAAGCTAAAGATATTAAATTAGCTTTGAAAGAATCAAACATCTAAAATTTCTAGTCCTTTTATCCTCTCAAAATGTTTCTTATTTAATGTAGCAAGAGAGCACTTATTCCCAATACATGTAGCAGCGATGAATATATCTCTGATCTCAATTAAAAATCCTGATTTCTTTAAACTTTTACTAATCCCGGAAGCTATCTTAGCAGTATTTCCATCAAAAGGTAAAACATTAAATTTGTCTAATAAACTATTTACTTTATCTAGATTTGTCTCCCTTAAATAAAGCTCAAAAACAGTTATAGAAGAAATAAGAGCTTCTCCACCAGGCGCACTGTTAATAATATTTCTACCGACTTGGCTGTTTTTAACTATTTCTATGCATATATCTGTATCTAGGCATATCTTTTGTTCCATCTATCCCATCCTTTTTTAGCTTCTTTCATAACTTTGTCGTATTCTTTATCATCCTTAAACAAGCCAAGACATTCTTTTAAGTTTCCTACAGTCTTTTTTTTATTTTTTTCTAAAGATTCTAAAATAACCTCACTATAACTTTTGTTCTCTTTTTCTTTTATAGCCTTTAAGCTGTTGTACACGTCATTTGAAATCATAATTGTTTTTGCCATAGTATACATATGAGTATACATATATATAAATTTTTCTAAAAATATCAAAGATTACTTCATCTTTCTGGTAACATCTATTTTCTCATTACATTTAGAGCATATCAATCTGATAGAATCAATACTCTGTTTCTTTCCAGTTTCTTCATTTAGCCTTTGGACTTTTTTCCATTGGAATGGTGCAGACCCCTCGCCTTCATTAGAGCATTTAGAACAAGTATATTTTACATTTATAGTTAATGTATTTTCATACTCTTCTTTAGGAACATTATACCTGCACTCTGGACATTCATATTCTTCTGCCCTTATCATGGGTTTTCCTGTTTTTCGATCTCTTGGTTTTCCCATCAATCCTTTTCCACATTTAGGGCATTGTTCTCTAAGAACCCAAGCTCTCACCTTTCCTTTCCCGACAGCCCTATTGGTAAAATAAACACATTCATCCATGGATTCGGGCTCTCTTAATGTCATACTTCTAACCTTAGATACATTATTTATAAATTTTATGAAAAGCTATATAAGCAGGAAATATGAACATTTAAGTATAGCCCCGTCGTCTAGTGGTCACTTAAAGCCATAGAAGGATGCGAGACTCTGGAATACTGGAGAAATCTCGCGACCGAGGTTCAAATCCTCGCGGGGCTATTGATGAGCCCCGTTAGTCTAGCCCGGTCAAGGACACGACCCTCTCAAGTTCAGTAGAAAGGTCGAAACCCGAGTTCGAATCTCGGACGGGGCATTATACAATGAAAATAACAATTTTAGGAGACCCGCACGGAAAGATTTCCATCCTGGGGAAAACAGATCTAATATTATGTACTGGAGATTTAGGAGATGCAACTCTATTAAGAAACTATTTTTTTAAATATACTTTAGAAGGGGAAGACTGGACAGGCATAATGCCTAAAAAGGAAATAAGGAAAGCATATAGCCAGACAATTAATTCTGCAATAAGGGTAATTCAAAAGCTTGGAAAAACAAAAACTCCGGTCTTTTTAGTTTTGGGAAATGCTGATTTTTCAGAGGAAGAAACAACAGGAGTAAACAGAACTTTTAATTTCAAATTTAAATCAATGTTAAAAGAGATTAAAAAATATAAAAACATAGTTCTGGTAAATAAAAAAGTAATAAGATTCAAAGGATTAAAGATAGCCGGGCTTGATTTTTTTAGAGAAGAAGCTGAGGCTAAGAAATTTTTGAGCAGAACAAAACATCTTGATATTTTGTTAACGCACAATCCCCCTTATAAAATGTTAGACAAAGCAAAAAATAAATATCTAAAAGCACCAACACATGTTGGAAGCAAAGCTCTTTCATCATATATTAAGTCAAAAAAACCGAGATATCTAATTTGCGGGCATATTCATGAATCAAAAGGAACTTCTAAACTTAAAAAAACAATAGTGATTAATGCAGGAACAAGAACAAAGAAAGTTATTTCCCTCTAAAATAACTTTTTATTTTATTTACTCTATTTCCTATCGCAGTATCCAACAAGTTGTAAGAACTATCAAATATTGAAAGAAAGGTATCCAGAACTTTTGTCGGATGCACAACAATTCCATGCAATGCTTCCTTATTAAGAACCATCTGTGCATTAATCGCATATGCCTTATCTTTCCCTCGTTTGAAGTGTAATAGTGAAAACATAGTTTCTCCTCTATTTATTTTAGACTTTAGCCTCACAGAGAATACCACACCAGGATGGTTCGCTTTTATCTCTTTCAAAAAATCTTTTTCTGGATCATACAATGTAGCAATTACCTCCCCCTCTTTGGCTGCATTTCCCAAAGACACAAGAACATCTAGCAATCCAGAGAATGGAGCAGTATATCCATCTCTATAGTCTAATATAAACTGTCTGATTGGTACATCAATCATACCATTAATCATTTTTTTGTATACTAAAATGTTCATTATTCCCTTAACACCATCATTAACAAATTCATCCCATATCCTTACCCC
>JAGVZJ010000047.1:0-5132 GCA_018302725.1 Candidatus Woesearchaeota archaeon
CATGCAATCACCTGAAATTGATTGATTAATTCTCTTGAGGCAGAGCTGTAAGATTTTCCATCAGAAGATCCATCTCCAACCATCATTGCATTAAATAATATTCTTAATTGATTTTTAGACATATCAGAAAAATTTATATTTAACCTCTTGTTAAGAAAGTTTCCCCCACAGTTTTGTTCTAAATAATCAAATAGTTGGGTGTTTGTAATCTGAAATCTGATATATTTTCCCTCCTTAGATTCTGATAAAGTGAAACCTACATATTTTGATAATTTTAACAAACATTTTTTTATTTTGTTAGCTTTTTCTCCTCTTTTTTGAGGTATTCCAAATGTTGCCCTTTTCTGTAATCCACCTTCAGATACGTAATATCCTAAAAATTCTAACCATAAATCAAATGGAATCTTTTTAAGTTTTTCCTGGTTCGTGTATTTTTTATGCTTCCTATTTTGTTTATGTTTTATTGGAGGAAGAATAAAAAGAATCTTTTCTTTCCCTATAAAATCATTAGAATTTAAAAAGTTAAATCTATAAGAGACTATATCTTCTGCGCACATAAACTCAAAATTTTTGCCTGTTTCTCTTTTTAACAACATTTTGTGGTTCGGAGTTACAAGTATGTCATTTCTTTTGTTTTTAAAGTGAAACATTTTTCCTTTATATTTATAAATGTACAGACCCTGATGAGGCAAGAATTCTATTTTTTTGGTGTTTTGGTCATATTGTGCTATTTTTAGAGTTTTTACTTCTTTATGACTTTTCCATCCTATTTCTGTTAGGACTTCTGTGTCTTCAGAATAGCATGCCTGGATATTAGCTTTTGAAATACTAATTCTTTGCTGCTCCATTGCTTCATGCATTGCTGATGTATCTTCTACTGTCATTTTGTCTAATTCATCGATACAACAAATCCCCTTATTCGCCAGTACAAGAGCTCCTGCTTCTAAAGCCCACCCTTTTAGAAATTCATCTTTTACCACAGAGGCTGAAATACCTGCACCAGATGTTCCTTTTCCAGAAACAAACCTTGCTTTTGGAGCTAGTTTTGAGACAAAAGTAAGAAGCTGAGATTTTCCAGATCCCGGATCGCCGCATAAAAGTATATGGATGTCTCCCCTAGTAGTAGTCCCGTCTTCTTTTTGTTTTCTTACTCCTCCCATTAATTGAAGGAGAATTGCTTCTTTTATATCATCATGCCCGTAAATAGACGGAGCTATTGATTGAATGAAACCTTCATATACTCTCTCATTTTTTGATAAATCTAATATTTCTTTTTCTTCCTCTGGATTAATTTCTATGTCCTGATATGTTTCATCTATTGGTTCTATATAGTTGGAATCCATCATCAAATCATATCTTATGGATTGGGCTCCTGTTCTCAATATTATTGGAACTTCTTTTACTATGCCATAAACTCTTACCTTACTTCCTGGAGTTGTTTTTCTTTCCATCTTTGGCTCTACTAAATCTTCTTTAAGAAAAACTGAAAGCCTTTTTGGTTGCTCGCCTCCTTCTAGGGCTTCAGGAGATTCTTCCAGCACCAAACGCTGGGCATCTACTAAGTCTTTTGAAAGTAACCTAAATTTCCCCCTTCTTCCACAAGTACATCTTGTTGGCTCTTTAAATTTTGTCTCTATTTGTAATATAGAAATGGTGTTTCCACATGAGGGGCATTCGAATTTTGCCGAAGTTACCTGGGGTCTCACATCAGAGGATTGCCTTACAATGCCCTCAATGTACATCATTTTTCCCAAATGGGCGCTTCTTATATTTCTTATTGCGATGTATTGTGATTCAGGTAGATTGGTAAATCTGGCCTTAAAATCCTTAGTTTCATAATTCTCCATAGCCAATTCAAAGGCCCTTATAACGTCTTCTGGGTCTTCAAGAAGTTCATCAGACATTTCAGGATCATGCTTTATTAACTCTGAGAAGTCTACGACAAGTGTGGATAGCCCTTTGCTCAGGAGACTATGGATTTTTTTCTCATACACTTCCTCTAGGAAGTCTCTTGCTCTTTGAATCTGTTCATGAGAATCCATAATAATGGAGATAGACAAATCTATTTAAATTTATTATTGTAGTGGGAAGGAATATCTAGAATACTACTTTACCTTCTTTAGGACAACTACCAGTTTTTTTACTGCTTCCCTTAACTTAGTCTCTGATTTAGTTCCAGTACACACAATCTTTCCATTACTAAACAGTAAAAATGTCGCTTTTGTGCCAGAAAGTTTATAGACCAAGCCTGGGAATTGTTCTGGTTCGTATTCCGTGTTATCCAGTTTCATTGCCAGAGAATTGAGATTTAAGTCCATATGAATTGAGCCTGAAGCTACCATGTTTTGAACATTAATCTTAGGCTTTATTCTGATTCTTACCTTTATTTTAGCTAGGTTTTTGATTATCTTTTGTAAAGATTCTTTTACTTTTGTTAAGGATTTGGCCCCTGTTAATACTATTTTTCCTGAACTGAAGATTAAAGCTGAAGTTTTTGGATCCTTTATTCTCATTACTAATCCAGGGAATTGCTCTGGGTTGTATTCTGTGTTGGGGAGAACTTCCGCCAGTTTAATTAAGGGGATGTCATGTTCAAGAGATGTAGAAACAACGATGTTTTGGATTGTAATTTCAGTTCTTGACTTTTTTGCAGGCATTAACTAATCCCTCCGCTATATTTAAATACTATTTTTATAAGTTATATTTAAACTTTTGCAAAAATATATAAATGCTCTCTTTTGTAAGCAGATAATGACTAATTTAAAATTTTATTTTTATCTCAAACTCTTTTTCTCTTACTTTGAATTTGTCTGAATATTTAGGGGAGTTTATTTTTGTTATTTTTGAGGACCCTACAGTAGCTTTTATTGTATCTTCATCTAATTCCAGTGGAGAATTAATTTCCAGTTCTATCTTGTCTTCTTTGTTTAATCCTGCCTTTTTCCTTAGCATCTGGATTCTTCTTACTACTTCTCTTGTAAACCCTTCCTTTTCTAATTCCGGGGTTATTTTTGTGTCTAACTTAATCTTCTTTTTGCCCTCTTTGAAAGTGACTACTTTAACATTCGTCTGAACAATTATGATTTCTGAAAACCTCTTTAGTCTAGATTGATTGGTGGAGGTTATTTCTACTTTTGAAAGAGGCCACTTCATTCCTATCTGCTCTTTATCCCTTTGTGCTAAAATTTCCTGGACTATTTCACTTGTCTCCTGCATTCCAGATTCCTTTGTGCTAAAATTTCCTGGACTATTTCACTTGTCTCCTGCATTCCAGATTCTAATTGTTTGTTTATTAATTTTTTATCAGCCTTAGGCCAGCTAAGCAGACTTATACTTTCTTCTTTGAGATTAAATTCTTTTTTTAGATTTTGATAAATTTTCTCTGAAATAAATGGAGTTATTGTAGTGAGCATAGATAATGTTTTAATTAAAGATTCATATAATACATATAACACAGCACTTTTTTCGCTTTCGCTTCCAGAATTTAATTTATCCCTAATCATCTGAACATAATTCCTACTTAGCTCTAAAAATATCTCTTCAATCTTAACTGCAGTTTCATTTAGTTGATAGTTCTCAAAAAGAGTTGTTACTTCCTCTATTCTTGAGTTTAGGAATGACAACATATACTGTTCCTCTAAACCTAACTTTGGTGATTTTATTTTTGAAGGATTTTTTTTAAGGAAATTTGACTGCATTATCAAGTAGTTATGAAGATTCCACAATATGTCCAAATTTCTATATTTTACCTTCATATCTTCAAAATTATAATTTATATCCACCCCGGGGGCAGCACCGCCGATCATATAGTACCTTAATACATCTGCTCCATATTTGCTTATTACTTCTTCAGGCAAAATGTAGTTTCCCAAGGACTTTGACATCTTTCTTCCTTCAGCGTCTTGTACAAAACCGTGCATGTAAACATTTTTGAAACTTGCATTACCGAAGGCTAACATTGAATTTATTAATAATAGATTGAACCATCCTCTTATCTGGTCTTTCCCTTCTAGAATAAAGTCAGCAGGATAAAATTCTTTAAACAAATCCTCTCTTTGCGGGAAATCCAAACATGCCCAGGATGTTGTTCCTGCATCAACCCATACATCTAATATATCGGGTATTCTTTCTTTTAATCCACCGCATTTACATTTTAATTTTACTTTATCTATGAATGGAATATGCAGATTCTCTGGCACTTTTCCTCCAAGACCTTTTAATTCTTTTATGGAGCCTATTACAACATAGTCTTTACATTCCTTACATCTCCAGACTGGAATTGGCGTTCCCCAGTACCTTTGCCTTGTTATCCCATTGTCTCTTAGATTATCCAGCCAAGAATCAAACTGTCTTGAACCTGCCCAATCAGGTACCCAGTTTATTTCTTTGTTTAATCTTTTCATATCTTGCCTTAGATCTTCTACACTAAAGAACCATTGTGTTGTTGTTCTGAATATTACTGGGTTTTTGCATCTCCAACAGTGAGGATATTCGTGATCTATTGTTTCAGAGTGGATTAAGAATCCATCTTCTTCAAGAATTTCAATAAATTTCTTATCATCTATCTTTGCTTTCCAGCCAGAAAATTTATTTATTTCTTTTGGAAACATACCATACTCATCTAGATTATTAAATGGTGGAATTTTTTCTCTATGACCTACCTCGTAATCTTCCTGGCCACATCCTGGAGCCATGTGAACTAAACCTGTTCCAGTTTCTAAATCAACATACTCTTTTGATAAAATAACTGTATGAACCTTCTTATTTCCCTTGAATTCGGAATAAGTATAATATTTTTCAAAAGGATGCCTGTATCTCATACCTTTCAATTCTTTTCCTTTTAATGTAGTAAGAATATCGAGATTTTTTCCTGTTTTTTTCTTTAAACTTTCCATCAAATCTTTTGCAATTATCCAAGTTTCCTTACCTGTTTTAACTCGGGCATAAAAAAAGTCAGGGTTGACCATTATTCCAAGATTGAACAATATTGTCCAGGGGGCTGTTGTAAAAATTATTAGAAACTCGTCTTTCTTTCCTTCGACTGGAAACTTTACATAGATGCCATGGTCTCTTACTCTTTCATACTCTAACTCATGTTTTGCCAAGGCTGTTGCGCACCTTGCACACCAATG
>JAGVZJ010000047.1:5145-7083 GCA_018302725.1 Candidatus Woesearchaeota archaeon
GCCTTTTCTTTTCATGGGCCCTTTTAACAAGCCACCATTCCCCCTCAATAAACTCTTTCTTTATACTTTGATAAGCATTTTCAAAATCCATCCATACTCCAAGCCTCTTGAAATCCTCATTCATTATTTTTAAATTTCTTAATGATAGTTTTTCACACTCTTTTACAAAATTTTTTACACCAAACTTCTCTATTTCTCCCTTGTTTTTTAATTTGAGTTCTTTTTCAGTCGCATTTTCTGTAGGGAGTCCATGCATATCATATCCTGCCCTGTCCCAAACATTAAAACCGTTCATTCTCTTATATCTTAAAATTGAGTCTTTCAGGGCTTTATTCCAAGAAGTTCCAATATGAACTTTTCCTGAAGTGTACGGTGGACCATCTAGAAAATAGAACTTCTTCCCTTTTTTATTCTTTGATTTGGATTTCTGATGAATTTTGTTTTTCTTCCAAAATTCAAGTATTCCCTTCTCTACATATATGTCTTTCCCACCCATTTTTAAAATTTGTTGTTAGAAACTTAAAGTTGAATTTTTCTTTGTAAAACCCAAGATAGTCTGAAGTTGTGTAAGACCATGTCTTCTTAGACTCCATCGGCCTTGATACTACCACAGGAATTATGTTTTTATGAGATATTACAGATGGTAAAATTTTTGCAATATCTAAAAGTATTTTTTGTTTTATCTTCTCTTTTCTCCTAATCTCGCTAGATTTTCCCCCGTAAGAGGTTATTGCTATAATAAATTCATTATTATTTCGAGATTTTAGATGCAGGTCATATGCTCTTCCTTTTTCTGAATTTATGGACTCAAATCCTTTTTGTATAGAATATTCAAGAAGAAGTTTTGGTTCTTTTTCTACCTGCATTAGAAAGTCAGATATTTTTAACTTTATATCCTCCCATTCTTTAAGATGTAATTTGGCTCGTACTGGAAATGTTACTGTTTTTTTGTTTCTTCTTTTGTACTCTTCTCTGAATTCTTGGGGTAGGGTTTTATTGACCACAATTTGAAGATAAGGATGATTATTATAATAACTCTGGAGAGTAACTCCTTTTTTTGTTCTATGTAAGTGAACTAACCATCTACCTTTTGATTTTATGATCTTGAGCTTAACTTGTCTCTTTTCTACTCCTAGCCTATATGTATTTTTAATAAAATTTAATGCTGTTATTCTCAATACTGCCCGGATAGATTCCTTTCTATAGACAGAAGTTTTATTTTTTGATTTCCATTTGTATTTCTGATTTTTAATACCTTTTTCTATTGTAATAGAAGCTGGAACTTGTATTGAATCCATTTAATGTACAAGCTTTATTCGGTTTATATACTTGGTGCGAGAGATTGTCTGATGGACTAGTGAGTTGAATATATATTTTAGAAGGGCTATATTTTCGTTCTTCTAACAAATCTTTATAAGATTTAGGTTATTTGCCTATATTTTTCAAATATTGGTTCAATAATATTGACTAAGGCATGATGCACTATCCTGTCTCTGAAGTCGGATTTGGAGATTCTCCTTGTTTTTGGGTCCCTTACGATGAACGTTTTTAGCGGTTTGGGGTTATAAATGTGGGATATAAGTTCTAAACTTAATTTTGAAATATTTGTTTTAAAATTTTTTCTAAACTCTTGAGTATACTCTTTCTTTGATTTGCCTTTTCTTGCTTTTTTATAAGCTGAGACTAAGTTTTCTTTTAATATTATCTCATTGTAAATATTGTTGCATGATTTCATAGCAGGATTCCTGACCTTCTGGGCTATTCGAGCACTGCTGTTGGAATTATCAAGATTCCTATTGTTGTAGTTCCAGTCACGATTCCTGTTAAGACAAGCTCTGACCAGCAATTTTTAGCCTGTTAATTAAAAGTAAATCACCACTGCTTCATTTTTCATTTCTTACTAAATGTTGCAGTTGAATTTTATGGCTTTATTTTTAA
>JAGVZJ010000048.1 GCA_018302725.1 Candidatus Woesearchaeota archaeon
AAATTACGATATTAAAATCAGGTCTGGTTCTATCATTAATCTTGATGCCAGTGAGAGTTATTATGGAGCAGCTAAGTTACCTATGGAAGAATCGTCCTTTAAATGGCATCTGATAAAAGATAATATTGCTGTGGAGAATCTAGGCAGCTTAGTTAAAAATAATGCTAATAATATTGAACTAAAGGATTTTGTTGGCCAACTCATTAAAGGAGAGGGAATTAGTATAGTAAGCGGGGAAAAAGAAACTAGCTTTGGTTTTGAATATAGTAATGATCCTTTTTCTACTGGAAAAGATGAACTAAATTATATTGTATTAGAAGTTAGTGAGGATGATGTTTATGATTATTATGTACAAGCTGTTTATGTAAGTTATACTGGAAGACCTGTTGCAGGGGCACCTGGAGAAACTGGAGGCAGTGCTGATATAAAGCAATTGTCTACAAAGACTTGCAATTCAGATGCTGATTGTTCTGGATGGACATGCAACTTATTGGAGAAAAGATGTGTTCCTCCTGATTATTCTTTGTTATCATGCAAGACCTCATTTAGGTCAAATGTTGTTTATTACAATGGGAAGAGGTATAACAATCCTTTCTACAACAATCCTTTATTCTTACAGATGGCTTCTGCATCTCCTCCACAGAAATCTTCCTGTGTTTCTTCTACAAGAATAAGGATTCCTCTATGTGATGATGGGTTACTTCTCTCCCACGAGGAGCATTGTCCTTCAGGAAGCACTTGTTCAGATGAAGAAGGAATTTGTAAAAAAGTGTCTACTAATCTATGCATAGATGATTATTCTTTAAGTAAAAAGGATGACTGCTGGAACCAAGATGCTTTATGTCAAGAGAAAGGATGTGTTAAATTTGAAGATTTGGGGTGGAAGGATGAAGTATTAAAAGAGATTAAGGATTTAAAGTATATACCATCTGATGCACTACTGAGGTTATTGGGGAGTCAAGGTGCAACTCAAGAAGATATAGCGTTATTGAAACAGCGGGGGAGAGCAAGCGCAGCAAAAAATATCTACGATATGAGCAAGGATTGGAACAGATATCCAAGAGAGACATATTTTCCAGAAACCGTTATTCTTGCTTTGATAAAGTCATTGGAAAATGGAAATTCAAATGTGAGATTTTGGATAATCAACGCTTTAGAAATGATAGATACGCCTAGTTTTTCGCTTCTAACTAAGTTACAACCAATTTTGACTGAAATTTCAGAAACAGACCCAGATACTAGCACCTCTGATGCTGCAAAATTGTACCTAGAAAGAATTGAGAGAACATTAGAAATACGGAATTGTGTACCTTGTGAATCTGGAGGTGTGGGCAAACCTGTTGGAGGAGAAGCTACTGTTTGCTGCGTTGATACTAACGTGCAAGGAGTGCAACCAGAAAAACCTATCTTAGCAATATTCCCGGATCTGAGTGGATGGAGACCTGAGAGAGGATTACCTATAGATCAGACTTCTTTCCCTAAACAAGAACAAAGACGGTCAATAAGTTCTGGAATAAAAGAAGATGACAGTGGATTCATGATTAATCCTACTATAATGTATGATGGCATACTTGATGAAAGAACGGAGATTTCTTCATTTGGAAAGATGAGCGAGATGGGTAGTTCTTTTGGTAATATTCAAGGGGATTTTTTTGGAAGGATAGCCAATCAGTGGGATGGAAAATACTATGATTTCCTTACCGATCTTAAACTATATAGAGATTATGTTAGGAAAGAGTTACAGGAAAAGGGGATGGAAGGTGCTAAGGTTGAATACAGGCTTTATATATCTGGGGTTACCTATTATTATATAAAACAAAGAATTAGAGATCGTGAGATTAATATTCTGACTGACTTTAAAAAAGGGCAAGAAGAAGTGATATTTTATGTCTGGCTTCCAAATGAAGAGCCGTCTGATATTTATGGACATAAAGTGATTAATCTTTGGGAACCAGAAACTAGTCAAAATTCTGACAGTATTAATTATGGAGAGATCAATGCTAAAATAGAAGAAATTGTTAAATTAGCAGAAGCAGCGGGGGAATATGGATCTGGTGCTAGTAAAACTGAAAATGATTTAGGGGATCTTAATGGCGATGGCAAGAATGATATGAGCCTTACTCAATTATCCTTTTCAAGCAGAACTGGTGAATCTCAGAAATATGTTATCAATTATCAATACATTTCCAAGACTGTGCACTCAGATATCCCTTCAATGAATCTAAAGAAAGGGTCTACAGTTAGTGTTGTGATTACTGCCTGGGATAAAACCACTGAGAGAAATGAGGGGGGTTTTATGATAACTGATAAATATCTGTTTGGAGATAATAATGGCAATGGGGTTATAGACTCTGGAGATACTGTGGACAAATTTGAAGTACTAGTATCTGAGCTTACACAAAAAAAATCAGAAAGAAAGGCAGGTAAATTTGATATAGAGAGGGCATTAGATATCATACAGGACCTATCAATACAGTTAGAGATTAGGAAAGCAAGTATAGGTGTTTATTAACTTAAAAATCAAATAGTTTATATAATCTCATTCTTTTATGGTTTTATGAATGAGAGAAAACTTTCTGCTCCTCTAATTTTGATAGCTGTATTGTACTTGCTGGGAGCATTGATGTACTTTCTAGTAAGCTTAGTTTTAATTTTTGCCGGGAAGACAGGATATGTACCTCCTGAATTAACAGGATCTCTATCTAATGGGCTGATAATTTTATCAGGATTTGTTTTTCTTGCAATAGCATTGCTGTACTTTTTTGTAGGGAAGGATTTGCTAAGAAGAAAGAACTGGGCAAGAACTGCTGCAATAGTGATTTCAGGCATTAGCGCTTTGTTTAATCTATACTCCCTAATAACAGGCAGCATTGTTTCAGCTGTAATGCTTGTAATTAATGCTGCAATTGTAGCTTATTTTCTGCTTAATAAAGAAGCTAAGAAAAACTTTTCATAAAAGACAAATTATTTAAAATAGAAACTTTTAATGATTAGAATGAGGTGGTATGTTTTATTATTCTTTTTTTTAATAGTGATAGTTAGTGTCAACTCCCAGAGTGAAAGTGTGTGCACACAGCAGGGAGGAGAGTGCAAATCAGTCTGTGGAACAAATGAGGCTGTACTGGATTTGACAGAGCAGTGTACTGGAGGGTTAACATGCTGTGTTTCGAGCATTCAATCATTAAATAATCCATCAACTTCATCTACATGTTCTGTTAACTCCTTTATGCTCAATTTGCGGGTGCCCTGAAGGGTCTAGCTGTTCTGGCACTATATGCCTTTCTGAGGATGGAAGAGAATCTTCTGATATTTCATTGGTAAATTCACCTCCAATCATTTCAATTATACCAATTCTTAGCACTCCTTTTGATCCAATAGACCTCAATCTGTATGCTGAAGACCCTGAAGGAAACATTTTGTCATTCACTTTCTCAAATGGACTTACTGAATACAGTTCTAATGTTCTTGACTGCAGCATTACTGAATCCACATTTTTTTGTGTAGCCAAAGGGACTGGTCCAGATGCAGTTGATATTGTTGCCTCTGATGGAGAAAAAACAAATGAGATGATATTTTCTATTGAAGCAATAAGGCAAGAGACAATTTCCTTGCAAGAAAATACTTTTCCTGTCGCTAACGCAGGGAAAGATACTGTAGTGTTAATAGGACAGGATGTTGTGCTAGATGCTTCTCAATCCTATGATGTGGATGGAAATCTGCCTTCTTTGAATGATGCTTTTATCTGGAAAGAAAGAGGAATGATTATAGGAAAGGGGAGGATTTTGAAAACAAAATTTACAACTTCTGGGACTCATATAGTTACGTTAGAAGTTACAGACTTAGCAGGATCAACTTCAAAGGATAGCGTTACAATGAGAGTGAGAGAAAAAAGCAATTGCGTCAATACCAATGCTGTGTATTACCCACAGGATACACAATGCACTAAAAAATGGCCCTCTAAAGAAGGAGAGTTGATAGCTATAAACTCTGAAAGCTATTCATGTGACTTATTTGAAGTGTGTGATGGCGGGTTAGATCATATTATTGAAGAAGCAATAGACTGCTGTGATGGGACTCCTTTCTTGGACTCTAAGAGATCTGGGTCATGTGCATTTGCAAATAGGAACTCAGGAGGAAATGTGAATGCATGCCAAGCACTGTATGTAATTAAAGGATTTGGAGATGGTGCGGTGTATATGCAGGATTATTTTTATTCTGAAATGTGCTGTTATGGGATAAGAGAGTTATGCCCTGCTGGTTTTCCTCTGTATACTCCAAGACCATTGCCTTTAACAGACACAAATCCTACTTCATTACAATGCAGAACTTCTGCTGATAACAGGATTTTGGGAGAGTGGGTATCAGACACGAGAATTGATTTAAACAATATTGCACTGCAGGATACTCATACTGGAGCTACTGTTAACGTTTTGTCTACCGGAACATGTGTGGACTATAATGCTGCAACTGTTACATTATTAAGAAAACTTGGATTCAAAAGCACTGATGTGTTTTTGGTAGAAGCTACAAATCATGCATATTCTTTAGTTAAACTTCCATTAGACAGGAAGTATACACTCATAGATACAACTGGAAATTCTGAACCAATTTCTATTGGAGGGCTGCCACCGCAGAATTATCCCTACTGTGAGAATATGCTAAACTGTTATAATGACATGGGAAGGGCTATATGTCCAGAATTAAAAGACATAAAAGGATGTTCAGGCGTTAAAGAAAGCATTTTAAAGCAGAGTTCACGTATTGGGTTTAAGACTAAGAAGATAGGAGAAGATGTGTTTGGGAGGTTGTTAGAAGAAGCACGAAGATGAAGAAGTTTTTGTTCATATTACTGATTTTAGTATTATTGCCTAGTGTTTACAGCCAAGAAGGCATAAGAATCAACAGGGAGGTTCAAGGTACTGCAAGTGTTGGGGAAACAGTAAATGTAAAAATAAATGTTTTAAATCCGTATAATGAAGAAAAAACATTTAGTATTGAAGAAAAGCTGCCTAATGATGTAGAAATGGTTTATCCTTCTGAGCCCCATGAAACCAAATTCTTTAATGGAATTAAAGTATCTTTCCTAAAATGGGAGAAAAAAATAAGTCCTGGAAATGTCATTTCCTTAGAATATAAGATTAAACCTAAGGTTCCTGGAGAGTATTCTTTGTCCCCTACAACTGTTGTGGATTTGAGTAGTGGAAGGGACATAAAAGGCAAGTCATCAAACATAGTTGTTTCTTGCGTAGCTAACGGTATATGCGACCGGGGAGAAAATTATCTTAACTGCAATCAAGACTGCAAAGCAGATGCTAATGATGGAGTTTGTAATCCAGCTCCCGGATTATGCGATCCTGACTGTGAGGGAATGGAAGACTGTGCTAAGGGAGAAAGTGGTTTTAGCATATGGTATATTTTAATACCGATAATTTTAATAGGAATTATTTATCTAATCTACAAAGTAGGGGGAAATAAAAACTCTGAGTTTAATACTCCTACTAAAGACGCAGAATAAGTTCTTTAGAAAATGGTTAGCATAATTGATTATTATTCTAGAAAGGATATTCAAAAACATATTATGAGGATAGCTGCCAACAGAGAGATGGCTGTTAAGTTTGGAGATACAGGTTTTGGAAAAAGACCTGATGTGCTGCAGTTTGAGAATGATATCTTAGAACTGGCTAAATCTGGAGCTACTTCTTTTCACTTTTCTGAGGAGAAATGGTC
>JAGVZJ010000004.1 GCA_018302725.1 Candidatus Woesearchaeota archaeon
CTAAGTTGAAACCTAAAAATAACCTTACAGCTGAGCAGATGGATATTTTAAATGAGGGTATGTTTAGATGAACTTTATAGATAGTAACATAATAGCTTATGCTTTCTATGAGAATAAAAACAGAGATAAGTGTAGAGAATTGATTAGGAAAGGAGGTATGACTGACAGTTTAGCCTTAATTGAGGCGTTTAATATAATTGAGCACCAAATAAATAGAAGGATTGCAGCAGACTCAATAAAATCTTTATTGAAAGCTAATTTTGAAATTATAAATATTGATGAGAATATAGTTTTTGAAGCCTTAAAGAGATCTGAGAAGTATAAAAAACTTAAATTTTTAGACTTAGTCCATTACATCGTTGCACTAATTCACAACTGCGAAGAATTCATTAGTTATGATAAAGATTTTGATGGATTGGGGATAAAAAAGACTGAACCTTAACTTCTTTTTAATTATAGAAGATAAAAGGTTAAAAAATTAAAAGATAAATTTTTATACTAAACTTATTCTTTATTTTTATGAACAGAAAAGAGAGAAGAAAACTGGAGAGACAGAAGCTGTTTACAGATGATGCAAAAGTGGAAGAAGCTAAACCCAAAAGCCGCAAAAAACAAGTTATCTTTTTCTTAATCCTCGTTTTGGCAGTTGCTTTTATTATTTTTTCTTATCTAAGAGACCAACAACCCGGGGAATATGATGATTTTGTTGCATGTTTAGCTGAAAAGGATGTTAAGTTTTACGGGTCTTTTCAATGCTCACACTGCCAGGAACAAAAGAAATTATTTGGCAGGTCTTCAAAAACTCTTGATGAAACAGGGGTGTATGTAGAGTGTGGACCGCTAGGAAATTTTAATAGTCGGTGCACTTTTGATAAGGTGTCTGTTGTTCCGTTATGGAAAATTGGAGACGAGGAAATATTGGGGAAGCAGCAGCTTAACTTATTATCTAAAAAGTCAGGATGTAGTTTACCAAATGAACCATCTTAAAATTTTATGTTTCATTCTATTTCTGGTTTTTTCTAGTTTGATAGTCAATATATTCAATCCTGAGTATTACAACTCAAAATTTAAAGTTAATGGAGCATATGAAAAGTTTGGAGAAGATGTGTTTTCAGTAAACAAAGAAGTGCTGGGGTATGTAGCAGGTGTTAGAGAATTAGAAACAGATTTTTTTAGTGAAAAAGAGAAGAATCATTTAGGGGATGTAAGGGTATTATTTTTAGCTGGTTATTCTTTATTTTTGATAACTTTTCTTTCTTTGTTATTTATTAAAAAAACGGAACTATCAGATATCCTATTTAAATCCGGAGTTATTGGGGTTGGGTTTATCCTTCTTTTAATTGTGCTTAGCTACATAAACTTTGAACTGCTATTTACTTTTTTTCATCAATTGTCCTTTAAAGAAGGAACATGGTTGTTTAATGCAAATGATAAAATTATACAAATTTACACATTTGACCTGTTTTTTGATTTATTTTTGAGGATCTTATTAACTTCATTAGCTTTGTTCTCTTTCTCAATACTTTTCTCTAGAGTAAAGGTTAAATATACCTGCTGATTAAGATTATTATGGAGTTTTACAGTCTTTCAGGGACTCAAATATATGAAAGATTTGCAACAAAAAAGCAAGGTCTTAGCCAAGAAGAAGCCGAGGCAAGATTAAAACAGTATGGTCCTAACCAATTAAAAAGAGAAGATAAGATTAAGGTTATAAAACTAATTTTTTCTCAAATAAACAGCTCTGTTGTTTACATTCTTATAGCTGCGTTTTTGATATCTGTATTTCTAGGAGAGAAGCTTGATTCTATTGTGATAGGCTCTGTGATTATCTTAAACACATCTCTTGGTTTTTTTCAGGAATATAAAGCTGAGAAGTCCATAAGGGCATTAAAAAGACTTTCAGAACCAAAGAGTTTTGTCTTAAGGAACAATGAAGTTAAAGAGGTAGATACGGACTTGGTTGTTCCCGGGGATATTGTTTTGTTAGAATCGGGTAGTTTTATACCTGCTGATTGTTATATTGTAGAGGCATATGAGCTTAAGACAGATGAATCCCTGCTGACTGGGGAATCTGTCCCTGTTGGTAAAAGGGTTGGGGCTATCTCTGAAGAAAGGGAGATAAGTAGTAGGGAGAACATGGTATTTTCTGGTACAACCATTGCTGGAGGGAAAGGGAAAGGTGTTGTGGTTGCCACAGGAATGAAGACTGAAGTAGGAAAAATCGCAAAGATGATACAAGAGCCTGAAGAATTAACTCCCTTGCAGAGGAAATTGAACAAGCTTGGAAAAAAACTAGGAATCGTGGTTGTTATTATTGCACTTATTATTCTCTTTTCAGGCCTGTTGAGGGGCCAAGAGATCAATAGTATGGTTCTTGTTGCGATGAGCATTGCTGTAGCAGCCATACCTGAAGGCTTGCCCGCTGTTGTTACTATCAGCTTAGCGTTTGGGGTACAAAGGATGCTTAAAAAAAACATACTGGTGAGAAGATTAAGCTCAGTAGAAACCTTAGGAAGCACCACTGTTATCTGCGCTGATAAAACAGGAACATTAACCCAGAATAAAATGACTGTTATAGAAGCATTTGCAAATATGAAAGTATACAAGCTAAAAGAAAAAATTTCAGAAGAATTATCTGGACTGTTGGAAAATGTTTATCTTAGTAATGATTTGGGGAAATATAGCGCAGAGAAACTTACAGACCCTACGGATCTAGCTTTGTCTAGCCTATCTTCTGGACAGGAATCTAAGATTAAGGCTGAAAAACTTGATGAAGACCCCTTTAGCTCTGAAAAAAAATATTCAGCAATTTACTGCAAGACTGGCAATAAGAAGTTTTGGAATTTTAAAGGAGCAGTTGAAGTAATTCTGAAGAGATCCAGATATATTCGAAATAATGGCGAGTTGCGAGTAATGACAATAGAAGACAAAAAGGAAATTCTTGAGACTAATAGAAAGATGGCGTCCAAAGCACTGAGAGTGATTGCCTTTGCTTATTCAAAGGATGACAGGAAGACCGATTTGGTGTTTACCGGATTGGTTGGGATGATAGACCCACCAAGATTAGGTGTTAAGGAGTCTATAATCCAATGCAAAAATGCAGGAATAAGAGTAATCATGATTACTGGAGACCATAAGATAACTGCACAGGCGATTGCTAATAATATCGGGCTGGGTATTAAGACTATAACAGGGAAGGAACTAGAAGAAATGGAAGATGAAGAGCTGAAGGATAAGGTAAGAACCGTTGATGTTTTTGCTAGAGTTAATCCAATCCACAAGGTCAGGATATTGAAAGCTTTAAAGTCTAATGGGGAAATTGTAGCTATGACCGGGGATGGGATAAATGATGCTCCAGCATTAAAAAAAGCAGATATTGGTGTTGCGGTCGGAGCTGGGACTGATGTGGCAAAAGATGCTAGTGATATGGTTATACTGGATAATGATTTCACTAGTATTGCAAAAGCTGTTGAACAGGGGAGAGGGATTTATGACAACATCAAAAAATTTGTAAATTATTTATTGAGCAGCAATTTTGGGGAAGTATTAATTTTGTTCTTGGCTATGCTAATCGCATTTAGAGTTGGTGATAAGGTTGTAATCCCTTTAACTGCTGTACAGATCTTGTGGATAAACTTGATTACGGATGGTTTACCTGCTCTAGCCTTGGGAGTGGATGATTTTGCTGACGATATTATGAAGAGGAAGCCAAGAAATCCTCAAGAGAAAATAGTAGATGGGAATATGTGGATGAGTATTTTACTAATTGGGGGTTTAATGAGTGCAGCAGGACTGGTGCTATTTAAACTCAGTCTACCTGATATTGCTAAGGCACAAACTATTGTTTTTACTTCATTAGTTGTATTTGAGCTTGGAAGAGTTTATATGATTAGGAGCCAGTACAACCTTAGACTATTTAGCAATCACTGGCTGATTTATGCAGTTTTAACCAGCTTTATCCTGCAGCTGGCGGTTATTTACACACCCCTGAAAACTTACTTTGATACATCTGCATTGGGGGTGTATTCTTGGATAATTATCTTTGTCGCTTTGTTTGTCTTATTGATTGGGGGGACAATAGGGATCAACATTATTAGGGAGATTACACATGAATTTGATTAGTTAATTAAGTTATAATCAGACTAAGAGGGATTAAGGGAAAACTTTTTAAAGAATCCAGTTATGAGAAAGTCAAGGGGGTTATGAATATGGAAGAAAATCGTGATGAAGGAAGAGATTCTTTTAAGGTAAATAAACTGACTTTTTGGAAGTCTTTAACAGGCATATTAGGGGTTTTATTTGTTTTAGCATTTTTTAATGTTGTTGATTTAGGTGAAAACTCTGGTCCGACTGGCGCTGCTGTTGTGGCTCCAGATACGCAAATACCTACTGCACCACCTGAAAAACAGGATGTTAAATATGATGGTGCTCCTATTCTAGGAGAAGAAGATGCACCAGTTACAATAGTGGAATTTAGTGATTTTCAATGTCCTTATTGTGCGAGATTCTTTGAACAAACTTTTCCACAACTAAAGGAAAATTACATAAAAACAGGGAAAGTTAAGCTTGCTTTTAGACATTTACCTTTGAGCTTCCATCAATATGCTCAAAAGACTGCAGAAGCTTCAGAATGCGCAAATGAACAAGGTAAGTTTTGGGAGTACCATGATACTGTATTTAACAACCAAGATCAATTAAGCGATACAATCTTAAGTACCTGGGCGGGAGAGATAGGATTAGATGTGAAGAAGTTTGATGACTGCTTGGAATCGGGTAAGTATAAAGAAAAGGTACAAGCTGATTCAAATGATGCAGGAAGTTATGGAGTATCAGGAACACCTTCCTTCTTCATTAATGGAAAACTCCTTGTAGGAGCTCAGCCTTATGAAGCATTTCAACAGGTTATAGATGCAGAATTATAATTCTGCTTTATTTTTTATTTTTAAGAGGCTAAAATGAGAATCAAAATATTTTTGACATCTAGTTGCCATTACTGCAATAAAGCAAAAGAGTATCTTAAGAAGCGCGGCGCGGATTTTATTGATTGTAATGTTCGGGATAATCCAGATGCTGCAAAAGAGATGGTAGAAAAAACCGGGCAGTACGGAGCGCCTGTTATTGTGATAGATGGAAACTGGGATGAAGCAATAATCGGGTTTGATAAAGAAGCAATAGAAAAGGCTTTAAACAAGAATTCTTAATTCTAATTCATGACAAAAAAAAGAATTGATAAGTTTCATGTAATTATTTTTATTAAAATTTTAATAATAGGATTTCTGATATACCAACAATTCTTTATTATTTCTTTAAGAAATGAGATAAACTTAGACATGAATGAAATAAGAGACAGAGTTTCTACTGTTGATACCAGGATAACTGAGGTGAATAAAGAAAGGATAGACTCTGATAATAAACTACTGGGTGTCATTGCTGATTTAGAAAAGACAAGCGCAAGCCAGATAGAGGATTTGAATCTGCAGTTGAAAGATGTTAAGATTAAATCTAAAGATTTTTCTGCAATTATAGATGATATTCTTCCTTCTGTTGTCGGGATTGTTGCGGGGCAATCTTTGGGGTCTGGGGCAATAGTTACAGAAGATGGGTTCGTAATAACTAATTATCATGTTGTTAGTTCTGGAACCAGTAATATACAAGTATTTATGTCGGATAGTTCTGTTTATTCTGCACAAATTATAGGATATAATTCTCCTATGGATGTTGCTGTTTTGAAGATTAATGGAAATAACTTTAACTACCTTCAGTTTACAGATTCTAAAAATGTTAATATTGGAGAGAAGGTTATAGCTGTGGGGAATCCTTATGGGTTGAGTTTTTCAGTTACTGAAGGGATAGTAAGCGCTGTTAACAGGGAAGGGCCTAATGGATTGAGTGTTTATACTCAAACAGATGTTCCTATAAACCCTGGAAATTCAGGAGGTCCTTTAATCAACTTGAATCAGGAAATTGTTGGGATTAATAATTTCAAAGTTGGAGAAGCTGAAGGATTGGGATTTGCGCTACAAGCGGATACCGCAAGCCAGGTTACTTTTGACATTATTGATAAGTACAAACAACCTGCCTGATTCCAATAAATTTATAAAAGTTAGGCAAATATTCTTCTTATGAATCCTTTAGAATTTCATGAAAAGTACAAGGGAAAATTATCTGTTAATTCAAAAGTTCCTTTGAAAGACATGAAAGATTTGAGTATTGCATATACTCCGGGGGTTGCAGAGCCATGTAAAGAAATAAACAAGGACATTTCTAAAGTCTATAAGTACACAATAAAACAAAATTCTGTTGCTGTTGTTTCTGATGGAAGCGCTGTTTTAGGATTAGGAAATATAGGGGCTGAGGCTGCATTGCCAGTGATGGAAGGCAAATGTGTTTTGTTTAAAGAATTTGCAAATATAGATGCTTTTCCTATATGTATTAAATCACAGGATCCTGATGAGATTATAAACATTGTAAAAAATATTTCACCCGTATTTGGGGGGATTAATTTAGAGGATATTTCGTCTCCAAGATGTTTTGAAATTGAAAGAAGGTTAAAAAAAGAATTAGATATCCCTGTTATGCATGATGACCAGCATGGAACTGCTGTAGTGGTATTAGCTGGTTTAATAAATGCGGCAAAGGTTGTTGGCAAGGATTTAAAAGATTTTAGAATTGTAATTAATGGAGCTGGAGCTGCTGGGACTGCTGTTGCTAAACTGCTTCTTAAAGAAGGAGTTAAGGATATACTGATGGTAGATAGGGTTGGAATTATCAGTAAAAATGGTGATTTAACAGATCATAAAATAGAACTAGCTAAAATTACTAATAAGAATAATGAAGATGGAACATTAAAAGATGCTTTAAGAAATTCTGATGTCTTTATTGGATTAAGTGCGCCTAATTTATTGAATGCAGGAGATATAAGAACCATGAATAAAAATCCTATAATTTTTGCAATGGCTAATCCTGTTCCGGAGATAATGCCTGATGAAGCTAAAAAAGGGGGAGCAAAAATTGTTGCGACAGGCAGGAGTGATTTTCCAAACCAAATAAACAATGTTTTGGCATTTCCTGGGATTTTTAGGGGCGCCTTAGATAATAAAGTTAGAAATATCACTGATGAAATGAAATTAAAAGCTGCACATAAATTGGCTGCAACTGTTAAACACCCTACTGAAGAATGCATAATTCCTGATGTTTTTGATAAGACTATTGTTGATTCTATAAAAAATGTGATCAGGGACTAGATTCCAAGGATAGACCTTATTTCATCTGAAATCTTCCATGGGGGGTCAAATACCAATATTGGCTGTACTTCTATCTCTTTGTTGATAGAACCAACTCTACTTTTTATTTCCTCTATTATCTGCGGTCCGTAAGGGCACATAGGAGAGGTTAATGTCATTTTTATGTCCACTTTTTTACCTTTAATCTTTATTTCATAGATCAATCCCAAGGTGTAGACATCTAATCCTAACTCTGGATCTACGACTTTTTTTAATTCTTCAATAATCTGTTCTTTTTTTAACATTTTTAGAATAGCGAGGGCTGGATTTGAACCAGCGACCTTTGGGTTATGAGCCCAACGGACACTCCTAGCTGTCCTACCCCGCTGAGTATAATTCCTTGGTAGACCTTTTTAAATCTTTGGAATACTCCAGTTTTTGAGAAGTGTGCTGGGCTATTTTACTTGGCAATTAACATTCCATTGAGGGTTATTTACTGGATTATGTTTGGAAGAATTGTCAACCTTTTTAAACCTTTTTAACCTTTCTTTAATATGAAATTTTGGATAATTGTTGGTCTTTTACTTATGATGTTCCCATTAGTTGCGGCCGCTCCAGTGAGGGATGTGACTCTTAATTTAGGGGAAAGTATTCTACTGGATGGAAAAAATATTACTCTAGCGAGATCTTCTGATGAAAGTACCATACTATGCATAAACAATAAAGAAATCATTGTTTCTAAGGACAAGAGAGTAGATGGCATTTATATAGATTATAGAAGCTCAGATGAGCAAAAAGCAAGGTTTAAGTTGGAATATGATTGCGGAGATGATTGTGCTTGTGATGAAGATGAATGTGATAATGCTGTTTGTGTGGATACCTTCCTCAATGCTGTAAATGATAACGAAGATGAGAAATCAGATGTGGAATGCATTGAAAACAGTGAATGTAATGACGAGGATGTCTGTACTATAGACTCCTGCTCTGAAGGTAAATGCAATTATGAAGAGATTTTTGGATGCGGGGTCATTAACTTAACAGAGACCAGCCCCAATGATGAGAATAAATCTGGTGTATCTAGCGCTTTCATAAAATCTTTAGCTTTTTTCCTTTTAGCTATAGTTGTTGTCTTGGTCTTTTTTTCGATTATAAAATTGTTTATTCAAAAGAAAAAATAACTATTTTTTGAAGAAAATAGCTGCTATTACCAACCCTATTATGATAATTGCTGCTGTAATTATTAACCCCGTTCTTGTGTTTGGAGAACTTCCGCTTTCCGCAACAATATCTCCGGTTATTTCTGAACCATTTTGTTCAGAGTTACTTGTTGACACAGGCATTCCTTTTTCATCTAGTATCCTAAATATCAATCTTGCTCTATCCGGGTTTAGAGATTCAAGTACTATGGTCATGTCATCAACCCTATCTTTGTAAAAATCTAGAGATAATCTCTGATTGTATCCTAATGAAATGTAAGATGGAGTGGGGGAATCCTCTACGAATAAGGTAATCTTTATAAAGTTTTTTGACACTAAAATGTCTGATAATATGAGATTGTGGGTTTTTCCATTTATTACGAATCTCACTAGATCGCCTTTTTGGATGTCTTTGACAATAACAGGGGTATCCGAAAAATCTAATACATTTATTTCTCCGGCTGATACACTTGTTGCTATTAGCACCAAGAACACTAAGACTAAACTCTTTTTCATGCTTAAAAAATAAGAAGAAAAGTTATAAATGTTTCTGTAGGCTTAAAGGGACTCAAGCCTGCCCTTTATGTTTTCAAGTTCTTTTTCTAATCTTTTTAACCCTGCCGGCATTTTTTCAGCTTTCTCTTCATTCCTTGGTTTATGTCTTTCTTCTTTCAGTGGCTCTTCCTTTACCCTAGGAGGGGAGAGTGGGTCAGTTATGTTTAGTATATCCTTTTTATTCGTGTTAGGTAGCGAGTCTTTTAATTCTTTGTAATCTTTTTTTAAGCTAGAAATTATTCTTTTAACTTCTGTCCTTTGCTTTTCTTTTATACCCCTCATGGATTTAGAAAGTTCGTAGCTCTTTAGCAGGTCTATACATTCTATGGCACCGGACAAAACATTTTTTCTGATTGAGACTGGGTCTTGTAGTTCTACAAAGATTGGGTTTTCAATATTAGCAGTGGTATTTTTTTTCCTTTTCATGTTTATTCTCTAAACAGCGCACTATCAATGTTCATTAACTTCTTTTTGATTGATTCAACATCCCTTTTCCATTTCTCAATTTCTGCTTCTTCCTGCCTTTTTGTTCTTTCTAAGTTTGCTAAAGCTGCTTCAGCTGCATTTACTTTTGATTTTATCTCTTCAATACTATGTAGTGCGTCTCTATACCTATCTACCTTGATAAACAAACTTTTTCTGTGAGGAGAAGGGGTAGTCTCTCTGTTGTAGTTTTCCATATTTTGAGAGGGCGTTGTTAAGGATTGTTTTATCGAACCCATCTCTTTTGACAATGGACTCCTAAATTTGGTATTACTTATATTGTAATCCAACCTAGGTTCAGGAAACTGCAGTTTTTCTAAATTTGGCACTCTTGGCGCCCCAAAGTTAAATGTATCTGGTTTTGGAACCTCTGTTCTAGGCTTTTTATTGGAGAATAAACCCATCTTTTTAACACCCCTCTTTTTTAATTACAATACAATGGATAAAATATTTATTAAAACTTTTCTACCCATTTAATAATAGTGAACATTCACAATATAAAAACCTTTTTAAACATCTTTTAAGTAGTAGTTAATGATGATGAGAGACTTTAATACTATCATGGAAGAATTTCTTAGAGAGGCAGTAAGAGAGGATGCAGTAAGGGTATATAGGAGCTTACTTGATAAAAAAAATGTTAGTGAGTTTGATTTGGCAGAAGAATTAAACCTTAATATAAATGCTGTAAGAAATATTTTATACTCCCTACATGAGCACAATCTTGTTTCTTCTATAAGGAAAAAAGATAAAGAAAAAGGGTGGTATATATATTACTGGACTTTCAATATGAAGTATGCTAAAGAAGTTCTACTAAAGAGAAAAAGGGAATATCTGGAGAAAATCAATAAACAAATTTCAGATGAAAACACCAAAACCTTCTACAAATGTCCAGATAACCATGTTAAAGTTTCTGTAGAAGAGGCAATGGATTATGGGTTTAGATGTAAGGATTGTGAAAAGGTGCTGATTGAGGAAAAGGAAAAATTTGCTCCTGGTGAGAAAGCGGTAGCGCAAGTGAGAGAGGATATTAAGATAGTTGAGGATTATGAAATAACAGAGATTCAAGAAGTGGCAAAAGAGGGAGAGAAGAAGCCTATCAAGAAAGCAAAAAAGAAAAAAGCAGAAAGAAAAACCAAGAAGAGATCTGCTCCCAAGCAAAAATCAAAAAAAAGAAAAATTGCTAGGAAAGCAAAAAAGAAAAAAGCAGAAAGAAAAACCAGTTCTCATGTTTCTACAAATGAAGACAATTCTCCTAAGAAGAGCATTCTTGGGAGGATAAGAAAAAAGGTAAGAAGACTAAGCTTTTAGATCAGTTAGTCCTATAACCAGTATTACCAATCCGATAAGGATAACCAGCAAGATAATTGATCCTTGTATTAGATTTAAAGTGGCTTGCCCCCATCCATTATATGTGACAGCAATCCATAGCGAAGCAATCACAAGGATGATCCCAATCAACAGTTTGAATAGTCCTTTGGTAACGCTCATTCATATACCCCCTTAATTTTCTTAATTTTATAGTGATTAACCTTATTTAAAAGGTTTATTGTGGCGTTCTGTAGACACTAGAGTATATATGTTGGAGTGATAATAAGCAAGCTTTTATATTGATTAATATTTTCTTAGTCAATGCACTATCGGTCCTTAAACTTTATGAGGTATATCCACAAGAATACACTCTCAGAACTTTATTTTGCTGTTGTGTTGAAATCTCTTGCACTTTCTATGGTTGGAATTTTTGTTCCTGTATATATGTATACTGAGCTTAACTTTAGCCTTAATCAGTTGTCTTATTTCTTTTTGGTATGGGCATTGCTGTTTGCTTTATTGACACCGATAGTTGCCAAGATTGCCGCTAAGTTTGGATTGAAGCATATGATTGTAGCTAGTGTTCCCTTTGAAATCTTGTTTGTGGCTCTGCTTGTTTTAATGAAGACACATGACATTAGTTATATTTATGCTGCAATTGTTTATACTTTTGCTGGCGCATTCTTCTGGACAGGCTTTGATATAGAATTTGCTAAGGTCAGCGATAAGAAAAAGAGGGGCAGTGAGGTAGGGTTTTTGTTTTTTGCTATTACTTTAGCTGGGATTATTGGACCTTTTTTTGGAGGACTTATCCTAACATTTCTTGGGTTTAATGTTCTCTTTTATGTTTTTACATTTTTATTGATTATTGGTGCTGTTCCCCTGCTTGGCTCTCATGATGATTATGAAGAAGTTAGTTTTTCACTTGTTCATATATTCAAGAAGAAATATGCTAAAGACATGCTTGCCTTCTCCGGACTGGGAAGCAGAGCTGTAGCTGCAGTTATCTTCTGGCCTTTATTTATATTTATTATGCTGGGAGGTTATATGGAGTTAGGAATTCTTGCCACTGGAGCTGGGCTTATTACAGCTCTATTTTCTTTTTATGTGGGGAAGTTGTCTGACAGAAAAGGCAGGAAAAAGATATTGGACATTGGAGCCATTATCCATTCTATAACTTGGGCTGTAAGGCTGTTTGCTTACACTTTTTTTCAATTATTCGTTGTTGAACTAATTTCTGGATTATCTTTTGTTCTAGCGAGTATACCTTTCAACTCTATGTTTTATGATAAGATGGGTAAGAGGAATAAGATAGAATATCTTATCTTTAAAGAGATAGGATTTACTGTGGGAAAAGTGATAACTTTGGTAGCGGTTATACTGTCTGGCAACTTAATTGTCAGCTTTTTGATTGCAGGGGTGGCTAGTTTAGCTTATATGCTCTACTCGGAGAAATAGAGGCTTTGCACTTAAATAACTAATGTTTATGTGCAGAAACCCAATTATGTGCAAGGCCAGAAATAGAGAAAGGCTTTTAAAAGGTGTTTTTTGATAAAATTGATATGAACCTTTACAGCAGCATCAGGGAATTGTGGAAGAGACCTAAAGACTCTATGAAGGATTTAGTCCAGGAGAGGCTGATTGAGTGGAGACAAGGTGATGTAGTGGTTAGGATAGAAAGACCTACTAGGATTGATAGAGCAAGAAGCCTTGGTTATAAAGCTAAACAAGGATATGTTATTTTAAGGGTTAGAGTAAAAAGAAGCAAAAGGCAAAGACCCTTGATTAAGAAAGGTAGAAGAAGTAAGCATAAAAGAAGAAAGAAAATCGTTGGGAAAAGCTACCAGTGGATAGCAGAAGAAAGAGCAAGTAAAAAGTATCCTAACTGTGAGGTCCTTAATTCTTACAAGATAGGAGAAGATGGGAAACATCAATTTTATGAGGTTATTCTTTTAGATAGAGTGATAGTTAGCAAGTACAAAGGCATGGAATGGATTGTAAGGAGCAAGAAGAGAGTCAATAGGGGTCTGACTTCTGCGGCTAAGAAGAGCAGAGGATTAAGAAATAAGGGAAAAGGTGCGGAAAAGAATAGGCCAAGTTTAAGAGCTCACAGAAGAAGGGGAAAAAATTAAATATTTACTTTTCCAAATTTTTATATATGCTTAAACTTCTTCAATTCTGATTATTATTTTGAATTTACATAATTGGGGTATGTCGAGAAATGATTAAAATAAAAGAGATTAGAGAAATGTTAGAGCAAAGTCAGAATCCTTTGGTTTTTTTTGACGATGATCCAGATGGTTTGTGCAGTTTTTTATTGCTTGAAAAAAAATATAAAAAAATAAAAGGCGTTGTTTTAAAGAATTCTCCTGCAGTG
>JAGVZJ010000005.1 GCA_018302725.1 Candidatus Woesearchaeota archaeon
AATAAAAACAACAAATGATGGAACATGCAGTTTCAGTTATAACAATGATGCAGCAGACACAGAGGGGGACACTGGTTTCACTGGATTCTATTTCTACATACATGGCAGATCTGACCCAGTAACACAACAAAACGGTTGTACTCTTATGATTTGCAACAACGGTTAAATCAAAAGCCTTTAAAACCCAATCTTCTTCTTCTTTCTTTATGAAACAAAGTCAAGAGCAGCCACAGGAAGAGTTAAGAGTTCCAACACCAAAAGGGAGACAAGTACTTGGATTAGTTGATCAAAGAGTCGGTGGCTCAAGGATGATTGTAAGATGCTTAGATGGCAAATCAAGAAACTGCAGAATTCCTGGAAGATTAAAAAGAAAACTATGGATAAGAGAAGGGGATGTTGTTTTAGTTGAGCCATGGGAATTTGAGCAGGAAACAAAGGGGGATATATTACTCAAGTATAGACAAACACAAATAGAATGGTTAAAAAAGAAAGGGTTCCTTAAAGGATTAGAAGGGATAGAAGAATTCTAAATATGTTTCAGGAGTGCATCAAAATACCAAAGAGAAGAATTGCAGTTCTCATAGGGGAGAAAGGCAAAGTAAAAAGAGAGCTGCAAAAATTAACTTCTACTACTTTAAAGATTGATTCAGACGAGGGAGATGTAACAATAATATCGGAAGAAAGTATAGACGTCTTTAATACAAAACCAATAGTCCAGGCAATAGCGCGAGGATTTAACCCAGAGATTGCATTTAAACTTTTAGAAGAAGAAAATTGCTTAGAAATCATTGATATTACAGATTTTTCTCTAAAATCTAAAAAGAAATTGATAAGGTTGAAGTCAAGGATTATAGGTGCAAAAGGAAAAGCAAGAAAAAACATTGAAATGTTGACCCATACAGATATTTCTGTGTATGGAAAAACTGTTTCTATAATTGGAACGCAAGAAAATACATATCTCGCAAAAAGAGCAATCCAAAATTTGTTACAAGGATCAAGACACGGGAAAGTGTATGGATTCATTGAAAGAAGCAAAAAATTAGATAAACCTTTATAAAGAAGTTCTTATATCTCAGATTTATGCCAGCAGAAAAACAAATTACTGCAGAAGAATTAGCAAAAGGACAGAGAGAAATTTCAATTTCGGAATTCTTTGTTAAGAATAAGCATTTACTAGGATTTGACAATCCGAGGAAAGCTTTGTTGACAACAATCAAAGAAGCGGTAGATAACTCCTTGGATGCATGTGAAGAAGCAAGAATAGTTCCAGAAATATTAGTAGAAATAAAAACAATTTCAGAGGACAGATTTAAAGTCATAGTAGAAGATAACGGCCCGGGTATAGTAAAAGAACAGATTCCAAATATTTTTGCTAAATTGCTTTACGGTTCTAAATTCCATAGGTTAAGATGCAGTAGGGGTCAGCAGGGGATAGGGATTTCTGCCTCATCAATGTACGGGCAACTAACTACAGGAAAACCATCTATAATTAGATCTAAAGCAAATCCAAAAAAGAAAGCGCATTACTTTGAATTAAACATAGATACAAAATCAAATCAACCAAAAATTCTAAAAGACGAGGAGATAGATTGGCCAGAGAAAAAGACAGGTACAAGGGTAGAAATAGAGCTAGCAGCAAAATACCAAAAAGGAAATCAAAGTGTAGACCAATATTTGAAGCAAACAGCAATTGTCAATCCTCATCTCTCTCTCGTTTACATCAATCCAGAAGGGGTCAAAACAGATTTTCCTCGTGCAACTACTGAACTACCCAAAGAGCCAAAGGAAATAAAGCCTCATCCTTATGGAGTAGAACTTGGTATTCTAATAAAAATGCTTCATGATACCAAATCAAAAACCTTACATCACTTTTTACAAAATGATTTTTGCAGGGTAAGTGCAAAAGTTGCAAAAGAAATTTGTGACAAAGCATTGCTTGACAGCTCAGCAAGACCAGAGAGAATTGCAACTCATGAAGCAGAAAATCTGTACAAAGCAATTAATCAGACAAAAATAATGGCTCCTCCTACAAATTGTGTGACACCAATAGGAGAGGAGTTGATAGTAAAAGGGCTGAAAAAAGAAGTGGATGCAGAATTCTACACTGCTGTAACAAGGTCCCCCAGTGTTTATAGAGGTAACCCCTTTATTGTAGAAGCGGGATTAGCATACGGAGGCTCGTTGCCTTCAGATGAATTAGTAAAGGTATACAGGTTTGCGAATCGGGTTCCTTTATTATATCAACTAAGCGCTTGTGCTACCACAAAATCAATAGCAACAACTTCATGGAGGAATTACGGGTTGTCTCAAAGTAAAGGTGCATTGCCAGCAGGACCAGTAGTCATTTTAGTTCATATAGCTTCAGTGTGGGTTCCTTTCACATCAGAGAGTAAAGAAGCAATTGCCCATTATCCGGAGATAATAAAAGAAATTAAACTTGCCCTTCAGGAAGTTGGAAGAAAGTTAGGTTCTCATATAAGAAAGAATGTAAAAGCCAAGCAGCAGAAGGAAAGAGCAAATCTTTTTGAAAAGTATATTCCTGAAGTATCTTCTTCATTAAGTAAACTCTCTGGAGAAAAAAAATATATTATTCAAGAGTGTTTAGAAAAAAAATTAAAAAAGGAACTTCCTATTTTATTAGGAGATATAAACAAAAAAGATGAAAAAGGCACAACAAAAGGATAATCCAGAGGGTGAATTAGAAAAACTGGGTAAGGATATTGTAAGCCAAATTAAGGCAATGAAGAATCCAGAGATTACAATACCTGTAAGAGCTCTATCGAATGTAGAATTTAATAAGAAAACAAAAACATTGCAACTTGGAAACAAAGAGGGTAAAAGAAGTTTCTTTAATGTAGGACATACAAAAAAATTTCTCCAAACTGTAGAGGTTGCTTCTATTAGCAAAAACCTTCTAAACGAGGGGAAGCATGCTTCTCTTAGGGATGTATTTTACATGGCTAAAAGAACAATTCCGGGAACAAAAGTCAATGTTGTAGACGAACAGGTAGAATCCGATGCAGTCGTTGAAGACCTCGAGCTAATAAGTGATTTGAGTAGGGAGCAGCTCAATATCAATGCTAACAAAAACGGTTCAGTAGCTGGCAGGGTCGTTATTGAAGATAAAGGAGATACAATTGACTGGAGTAAGCTCGGCTCTGGAGGATGGAGCGTGCCTTCAAATGTTGAGGATATAACCTTCAAAAAAGTAAATGCAAAATATGTTCTCTACATGGAGAAAGCGGCAGTCTGGGAAAATTTGCATGAACATAAATTTTGGGATCAGCATAATTGTATCATCCTGTCCTCTCAAGGGCAAACAACACGGGGGATTAGAAGACTGTTACAAAGGTTGTATCAAGAGCACAATCTTCCCATCTATGTTTTGGCAGACTACGATTGCTATGGGTTTTACATCTACTCTGTAATTAAGTTTGGTAGCATAAACTTAGCCCACATATCAGAAAAAATGGCCATTCCAGGAGTGAAATTTCTAGGCATAACATCCAGTGACATAGAAAAGTATGATCTTAAAAAACATTTCATCAAGCTTCAGGAGCACGACTTAAAAAGGCTCAAACAAATCTCAGAGTATACATGGTTTAGAGATAACAAGCATTGGCAGACAGAATTTAAAAGAATGAAAGAGTATGGTTCTAAGGCAGAAATTCAGGCTTTATCATCAAGGGGGATCAGTTTCATGAACAATGTATATCTCCCAGAGAAAATAAAAAATAAAGATTTTTTAGACTGATTTCGAAATGTTTTTATAACCTCTTATAGGATTTTTCTTCATGAAAATCATTCCTTTAGTAGGCGCTTTAGTGGGATTTCTAATAGTCATGTATTTTACACCCTGGTTCATAAAATTTCTAAAAAGTATAGGGTTAGTTGTAAAAGACCAGAATAAAGAGAACAAACCCTTAATCCCTGTTTCTGGAGGCTTGGTAGTCTTAGCAGGCCTTATGGCGGGATTAATGAGCTATATATTTATCCAAACTTTTTTTTACAAAAACACTTCTCCACTCATGATAGTGTTAGCATCTACAACGTCACTGTTTCTTGTCACTCTCATAGGTTTTCTTGATGATCTTCTGATAATGGAATCAAAGGACAAGAGTATGGGCCTCAAACAATGGCAAAAGCCACTTTTAACAGTTGTTGGGGCAGTTCCTCTAATGGTTATACATGCAGGAAATTCAACAATGTGGGTTCCATTTCTTGGGGAAGTACAGTTTGGTCTGATTTATCCTTTAATCTTGATTCCAATCATCTTTGTAGGAGCTTCTAACATGGTTAATATGCTTGCAGGATTTAACGGTTTGGAAACAGGATTGGGGTTGATATATATTGGAAATTTAGGATTGTTTGCTTATGTAAATGACAGAGCAACAGCATCACTAATAGCTGCAATAATGTTTGCATCACTGCTTGGATTCTATTACTACAACAGGTTTCCAGCCAAGATTTTTCCGGGGGACTCTCTAACCTACCTTCTCGGTGGAACATTAGCGGTAATAGCAATTGTTGGTAACATAGAAAAAGCAGCATTAATCATGTCTGTTCCATTCTTTGTAGAGTTCATACTAAAAGCAAGAGGAAGATTCCAAAAACAAAGCTATGGAACTTGTGAAAACGGAAAACTAAAATCTTTGTACACAAAAGTGTATTCAATTCCCCACTTCTTTACCTCAAAATGCATATTCACAGAAAGGCAAGTGGTCTATCTTGTTATGATTATAGAATTAGTCTTCGCAGGTTTGGTGTGGGTGGTTTAATTGATAAGAGGAATAAAGAAATTTTTATTAAGGGGGTATTCAAAAGATAACAGCCTTATTAGAGATAGTATCATCCTTTTCTCCGCCACAATGATTCTAAACTTAACCGGTTTTGTATTCCATTTTTTTATGGGCAGAGCTTTAGGTCCAAGCAGCTATGGGGTCCTCGGGGCGCTATGGTCATTGTTGTATATTCTTATTGTTCCTACAGTTACAATACAAAATACTTTATCTAAATTTACTTCAGAATTAAAGGCAGAAAAAGAATACGGAAAGATAAAGTATTTGACAACTTATACTTTAAAATTATTCACCCTTCTTGCAGTGCTAGGGCTAATATTCTATCTCTTGCTTAGCAAGTATATAGCGGCCTTTTTACATATCCCTTTAACCCCTGTTATAATCTTCGGGGCCTTTTTTGTTTTTGCGATTCTCCTGCCAGTTTCAAGAGGGATAATCCAAGGGTTGCAATGGTTCAAAACCCTTGGGGTAAATATGAGTTTTGAGGGGTTTGCTAAACTTGCCTTTGGAGTGATATTGGTTCTGTTTGGTCTTGAAGTTAACGGGGCAGCACTATCTGTATTTCTAGCCTTTTTATTTTCCTTTCTAATCACCTACTTTCCATTGAGGAGATTATCTAAGTATAAATCAGAGAAATATTCTCTAAACGGGCTGTACAAATATTTTATTCCAATGTTCATTGCATTATTAGTGCTAACCTCTTTTTACAGCATAGACGTGCTCTTAGTAAAGCATTTCTTTGATTCTGTTATTGCAGGAAAGTATGCAGCAATGTCTCTAGTCGGGAAAACTATATTCTTTGCAACAATTGCAATAAGTTATGTGATGTTCCCCAAAGTCTCAGAACTAAATAAACAAAAAAAATACACAAAAAATCTGCTAATAAAATCTCTTTTATTAGTTCTGGCAATAGGGGTTCCAATGACTTTTATTTATTCCTTATTCCCAGAATTGGTAATAAATATCTTCTTTGGAGAAGAATACTTAGACATTGCGAATATCCTGTGGAGGTTTTCATTATTTATTTTATTTTTCTCATTGACCTACACAGTCGTGATGTATAATCTTTCAATAGACAAGCTTAAATCTCTTTCTCTCTTATTTTTATTTGCTTTAGCAGAAACAGCGCTAATATGGAAGTATCATGGAAGCTTGTTGCAAATCACTAACATACTGATGATATTAGGAGGGGGAATGTTCATCATTTTGTTTTTAATATCTCTCTTAAGAAAGAATGACGCCTAAACTAACTATAATCATTCCTGCGTACAATGAAGAAAAAAGAATACCTAAAACATTAAATTCTTATTTGGAATATCTTAGAAAAAAAATAGATTTTGAAATTCTGGTTGTGATTAATGGTTGTATAGACAACACTCTAGGTATTATAGAAGAAATAGCAAAAAAGAATAAGGAAATAAAATACATAGACATTGGTAAGGTTGCTAGTAAAGGGGTAGCAGTTACAGAGGGGTTCAAAATAGCAGATTCTGATTTAATCGGCTTTGTAGATGCGGATCTAGCTACCCCTCCAGATGCATTTTATAATCTCATAGAACAGATAGAGGATTATGATGCAATCATAGCTTCTCGCTGGATGAAAGGCGCGAAAATACATGAGCATCAACCTTTAACCAGGATTGTAGCAGGCAGAAGTTTTAATTTTCTCGTTAACTTATTATTTAACTTAAAAATAAAAGACACACAATGTGGTGCAAAACTATTCAGAAAGCAAGCTATAAAGAGTATAATCAATGACATTGGAAAAACACGTTGGGCATTTGATGTAGACGTACTCTATTTATTGAAGAGAAAAGGCTATAAAACCAAGGAGATACCAACAGAATGGAATGAGCCAGGCGGGTCTCACGTAAAATTAAAAACAGTACTGGAAATGTTTTTATCTATCATAAGGTTAAGGCTAATCTACTCTCCTTTTAAATTTATAGTTTCTATGTATAATCGTGTTAAAAATGTCCTGTAGACTTTCAATTGTTATAGCACTGGCCCCGGAAAGGAAAATAGAGGTTTTAGACTCTCTTAACCAATCAGATTATGACCCAAAGAAGTATGAGATTATAGTTGAAGTCGGTAAAAACCCATCTGAAAACAGAAACAGAGGGATAAAAAAAGCAAAGGGGGAGATAATTGCATTCATAGACGATGATGCTATGGTCCATAAAGACCTGTTAAAAAATGCAGACCAATTCTTCAATGAGCATCCAGAAATTGAGGTTGTAGGAGGTACACAATTAACTCCGAAAAATGATCCTTTCTTTGCAAAAGCCTCTGGAGTGGTTTTGTCTTCTTTTTTAGGAACTTACGTGATGAGCAACCGTTATAAGATAGGAAAACTAAATTTAAATGCAGATGAATCAAGCCTGACAACTGCAGTATGTTTTGTAAGAAGAGAGGTTTTTGACAAGATAGAAGGGTTCAATCCATTGTTATTCCCAGGAGAAGATCCTGAGTTATTTGCAAGAATGAAAGATAATGGAATAAGAATGGCTTACAATCCAGAGCTAATAGTATATCACAAAAGAAGAAGCACACACTGGGCATTTTGTAAACAATTTTTTAAATACGGGCAAGTAAGAATATTAAAAGAAAAGATTAATAAAAGAAGAGCAAAGCTTGTTTTCTTAATGCCTTCTTTATTCTCTCTCTACATAATCCTGTTAATTCCTCTCTATTTCATTGTACACCCGATAGTTATAGCCCCAATTTTGCTGTATCTTGCAATAATAATCATTTATTCCATGTTCTTATCAATCAGAAAGAATATCTTATATTTTCCATTGCTCCCATTCCTCTTTTTGTCAGTCCACCTATCCTATGGATTAGGGATGATATATTCTCAACTTAAAGGTAAATAGAACAATATTTAAATGTTATAAGTCCAGAAAATTCCTATGAACCATAAAAGGATTCTCTTTATTGCACCAGCAACAGAATTTGGGGCTTACCCTCCTTTAGGGATACTTAGTGTTGCATCTTACATAAGGGAAAAAGGCTATGAAGTAGGAATAATTGACTACTCTGGTCTAAAAATTTCTAAAGAGCAGATAAAGCAGGATATCTCAAATTTTAATCCTGACCTTGTAGCATTAGGAGTTCTAACAGGTCCTGGATTAACAAGAGCTATAATGGTCAGTGATATCGCAAAATCTTTAGGTAAAACAGTAGTCTGGGGAGGTCCTCATCCCACAATTTTGCCTAATTTAACTTTAAGTCACCCTTCAATAGACGCAGTAATTATGGGAGAGGGAGAGTACGCTTTAGAGGAATATCTAGGCTATTTAAACGGCAGCAAAAAAGAACCAAAAGGAATTGGATTAAAAATTAATAATAAAATAAAGATAACCCCCCCTCAGGATAGATTTGTAGATATTGAGAAAAAGCCAATGCCAGCATGGGAGTTAATCAAGGACATTGACAAATACTTTCCTTATTCTAGGCATAATTTTGTTCTTCTGGAAGCAAACCGTGGATGCCCATACAGATGCGGTTTTTGTCATCACGCAAATAATGATGTAAAAGAATATGGTGGAAAGTTCAGAAATCTCAGTGCTGTTAAATTGATCGAACAATTTGATTATGTCAGGAGTCTAACAAAAAAGCACATTTCAAGAATGGATATAGGTGGGGACATGCATCTGACAAATGAGGCATTTACTGAAAAATTCGTTAAAGAAATGCTAGATAGTGGAAGGAAGATAGGTTGGCATACTGTGAGTAGGTTTGATTGTATGACTGAAAAAATGGCAGACATGATAGCAAAAGCAGGTTGTGAAGGGATAATGCTCGGTTGTGAATCTGGAAGCCCAAGGATCCAGAAGATGCTCGGAAAGAGAATTGATCTTGAAAAGGCAAAAAAAGTAGCAAAACGCATCAGAGACAATGGTATCATGCTTACAATTACCTATATGATGGGGCATCCTGATGAAACTTTAGAAGAGATAAAGATGACAAAAAAATTTATGAAAGAGATTCCTGCAGACCAGAATCTATTGCAAATATACAGGCCATTCCCAGGGACGCCGTACTTTAATCTATCAATCCAACAGAAAAAAACAAAACTACCAAGCACATTAAAAGATTATGTTACATTTGGCGTTCTGGGGCATCATGCAAATATTTCTAAAGTATCCTCTGCAGTATTGTTAAGGGAATTCTACAGAACTAATGCTTATGAACAGACCAGGTATTTTATAAATCAGCAAAGATTCTTTCTGAAAAAACAGATGTACCACCAGTTCTTAGACCTATTCAAAAACAACAAGTTCACTTTCAAGATAAAGGAGATGTTAACAGTCTCTGCAAAATGATAGCTTTAACCGGAGCAACTGGTTTTATTGGAAAAAATTTAATCAATAAGCTAAAAGGGAAGAAAATAAAATGCCTCATCAGAAGGTACAATGAAAATCTAGGCAAAAAAAATATAATTCCTGTAATGGGAGATATAACTAACAAAACTTCCGCAGAAATGTTTCTTAAAGGCGCAAAAATTCTTATCCATCTAGCAGCGGTAATAGACTCAAACAACAGGAAGGATTATTACTCAGTTAATGTAGAAGGCACAAAAAATCTGGTAGATGCCTGTAAAAAGAATAAAGTGAAAAGAATAATTTTTGTAAGCTCAATGGCGTCTACAAAAGACTATCTAGATGATTATGGGAGAAGTAAAAAAATTGCAGAAGATATAGTAAAAAGATCCGGATTAAATTATACAATTCTCAGGCCATCTCTTGTATATGGTGAAAACAGCAATAGCATGAGAAAAATGGTATCTTTAATAGACTCTTTTAAGTTCATTCCAATAGTTGGAAATGGAGAATATAAAATAAATCCAGTCCATGTAAATGATGTGGTTAGTGCTATCCTCTCCTCCATAGAATCTAAAAAGTCTATAGGGAAGGCTTATGATATTCTAGGGAAAAGCGAAATTACATTCAACGAATTTGTAGATATGGTAAGTGCAAAGTATAACATTCACAAGCGAAAAGTTCATATACCCATTCAATTGTGTTTAGCAGTAAGCTCAATTGGGAGCATTCTTGGTCCACATTTTCCATTAAAGAAGTCATTTGTGCTTAGTTTAAATTCAAGATACAAAGGAGAAATTAGTCAGGCAAGATCAGATTTGAATTACCATCCAATTGAGTTTAAAGAGGGGTTGAACAGATAATGCTTTACACACATATACTCAGGAACAGTATTTCTTGGAGGTACCCAAGGAAAGTTTTGGAAAATGCATGGTATGCAATGAGATCCACACCTAAAGCGCCAACACCTTTCAAATTAAAATTAGAAAATACAACAGTCTGCAATTTAAGATGCAACATGTGCCCTCATGGAGTTGGATTAAAAAGACCAATAGGCTCAATATCTTATGAAAATTACAGGCATATCTTTGACCAGATTTACCCCTGCTATTTAAACTTAACAGGAATAGGCGAGCCATTGCTAAACAAGGATATTTTTAAAATAATTTCCCATGCAAGATCAAAGCAGACTTTTGTGAAATTGGATAGCAATGCTACATTGCTGAATAGAGATAATGGGCTGAAAATGCTTAATGCAAGCCCAAACATCCTCTCCATCTCGATAGATGGGATGAAAAAAGAGACGTTTGAAAAAATAAGGGTCGGAGCTAACTTTGAAAGAGTTATTGAGAATACAGAAAATTTTGTTAAATTAAAAAAAGAAATTGAAAACACAGACACTCATATCCACACATTTATGGTAGTACAGCAGGAAAATTTAATGCAGCTTCCAGAATACATCAGGTGGGCAGATAAAATCGGTGTAGACTCAATAAATGGAACATTTGTTATTAGGTTAGGAATGAACGAGAACAATGAAATAGGGTTGGATAAATGCACAAAAGAGGACATAGAGAAAGTGAAGGCAGAAACGATAAAAGCCTTAAAAGAAGTAAGAACAAAAGTAAGAATTGCAAATCTAATGAACTTTCTCTACACTTTTGATAAGATAAAGGGGGAAAGTATTAACAAAGGCCATAATGTAAACGCTCCCTGCTTCCTTCCATGGTATACCCCTTATATCACATGGGATGGGAATGTTTGTCCTTGCGATTTTTATGCGGAAAACGAAATTGTTTTTGGAAACATATTTGAAGAGCCATTTATGAAAATCTGGAACAATGAGAAAGCAAAAGCCTTCAGAAGGCAGTTGATAAAGAAAAGAGTGGGAATCTGTTCCTCCTGTGGTGTAAATGAAAGCGAGATTTACGATAAATACAAGTTCATCAATAAAATCCCACTAATCCAGAATATAACCCACAGGAAGCATTAATAAGCTTTTTCTCTGTTCTTTTTTATGGAAAATCTTCCTTCAATCAGCTTTGTAATCCCTACTTACAATAATGCAAAACTAGTGCAGAGATGCCTAGATAGCATTTTCTCCCAGGATTACCCAAAAAATAAGATAGAGGTCATTACAGCAGACGGTGGAAGCACAGACGGCACAGTGGAATTGCTAAAGCAATACCCAGTAATAATTCTAAATAATAAAAAAAGATTTCCAGAGGGAAAAGGGATGGGCAAGGATCAGGCGGTGAGAGTTGCTAAACACGAATTAATAGCATTTGTTGATCAGGACAATGAATTACAGGGAAAACAATGGATAAGGGAGATGATAAAGCCATTAATGAAAGACAAAGAAATATTTGGCTGTGCTTGTAGACTATTAGTAAAAAAAGATGATCCCATAACAAACAGATATCTAAGCTTAGTCGGAACAGATCCTTTTGCCATTTATAGATCTCTAGAAGGAAGAGCAGCATTAAACAAGATTAAGTTAAAAGATGAGGGAGACTATTATACATATAAAATCAAGACTGAAAATTGTTTATGCACCGGAGGAAACTGCTTCATTATAAGAAAAATGTTACTTGATGAGATAGGGGGCTATACCCAAGACGTTGAAATGATCTATGCTTTAGCAGAAAGAGGAAAAAATAAATTAGCAATTCCAAAGAATGCTTATACCCACCACGCAGCAATTACTAGTTTTTTGCAGTTTTTAAAGAAAAGAAATTATTGGGCAGCCCATCAAAGATTTGAAAACATAAAGGATAGAAAATATTCATGGGAGCCAAGAACTTTAAACGAATATAAAACCTTTTTAATCTTTTTAGTAAAATCAGTGACTATACTACCAAACTTTTTAATTTCGCTTAAGTACTATTTCAAGACAAAAGAATCAGCATGGCTATTACATGCCCCTTCAGTGTTTATGATCACTTTAATATATGGAAAAGTTTGGATTCAAAGTAAATTCAGGAAACACTTATAAATTAAACATGTCTAACCACTAAAATGAAAAAGACAAGGGTGTTATTTGTTATCCCCCCATTAAGAGGGGACTTAAGAGCAGGAATCAGGAATGTAAAGATTCCTTTAGGTCCTGCTTATCTTGCAGCATACTTAGAAAAAAATAGCTTCTTTGTTAGAATTATAGATTCTTTAGCTTATTATGACCAAGTTAAGAAAATAGGTCCAAATAAGCACCATGTAGGTTTAAGTTATACTGAGATTGAAAGAAGAATGAGAGAAATAAATGCTGATGTTGTAGGTGTTAACTGCGGCTACACAGCTTATGAGCAGGACGCTTTTGAAATAGCAAACATAGCTAAAAAAATAAATCCCAAATGTTTGGTTGTCTTCGGTGGAGCTCACTCTTCTGCAGAGCCCGACTCTGTTTTCAAAAATAAAAATGTAGACCTTATTGTTTATGGAGAAGGAGAAGAAACATTTAATGAGTTAGTTTCTAAATATGAGAGTGGAGAAGAATTAAAAGGAATTGAAGGAACAATCGAAAGAGGCAGAAAATCTCCTGTAAAAAATAAACCGCGCCCCTTTATCAAAGATTTAGATTCTTTGCCTTTCCCAGCTCGTCATTTGCTGCCAATGGAGCGCTATATCAATCATCCAGACAGTGTTTTATGGGCTATGAGGCAGAGAAGCACAGATATTATCACAAGCAGAGGCTGCCCTCAGCATTGCTCTTTCTGTTCAATATTTACAGTATGGGGAAGAGTCTGGCGTTCCAGATCTCCAAAAAATGTTGTAGATGAAATAGAGCACATAGTCAAAACTTATAATGTAAGGCAGTTCAGAGTGCAGGATGACAACTTAGCAGTTTCAGGACAGAGGATTAAAGATATTTGCAAAGAAATAATAAGAAGGAAGTTAGACATCAAATGGTACACACCAAATGGAATTACTTAGCTATATTTGGAATTGAATCAGGGAATGAAGAAACTTTGAAATACATTGATAAGCCTATTAATTTAAACTATGCAAGGAAAATAATTGGAATTTGTCATAAACTTGGAATCTGGACCTGCTCCACATTTTTAATTGGCTTCCCCCATGAATCAATGAAACATATTAGAGATACAGTTAATTTTGCTAAAGATTCTGGCTTGGACTTTGCTCAGTTTTATGTTGCTCAGCCTTATGCAGGAACTCCTCTGTACAAGAAATTCATAGAAGAAGGATTATTGGATGAAGGAATAAAAAAATCAAGCAGTTTAGCTGCTTCTCAGTATAGAACCCACTATTTTTCAGGAGAAGAATTACAAAAACTGCAGCAACAGGCTTATGCAGAATTCATGAAAAATAAGATGAAATCTTTAACAAATCCTAAATTCTTAATCAAAACTGTTCTTCCTAAGAATAAATCATTTGAGGAGATTAGGTACAGTGCTAAGATTGTTAAAAATTTAGTTGGTCAAAAAGTTAGTTCTGTATTTATTAAAGCTGTTACTACAATTGCTCTAGGAACTCCTACTTGATGAACTGCACTTCTCACCTTTTTCAAAACATACATTACTCTATTGCCAACAGGTTGCCATGCTCCATTCACATCAACAATTTCAGCTAGATTAGAAGAGGAAGCTTGTGACTCTCTCGTTACTTCAAATCCAACTATCCTTGAAAGATTGCCTTCAACTGCTTCATCCCCAGGAACTCCACGTACCATTTGATTTATATGAAGTATCCCATTGTAGCTAACCATAACCAGTTAAGAATAAATAGCTTTTTAAACCTTTTCATTTATACTACTTATAAGAGAGAAAAAATGTTTGAGAGACAAATAGATGCATTACACACTGAATTCCAAGAAGCCTTAGCTAGGGAGAATAAGCCAAGTGTAAGACAATACTTGGAGGCAGTTTTTGAATTAAGGAGCAGACTAGATAGATTAGTTCTTCCACAATTGGGAGTAGACCCAGCTAAATTAGCTGCACATAATATTCTAAGATTCAAGGGATATGGTCCAGGAGCTTTAATGCCTACTAGTGGTGTTAGGGGCATGATACCTCTAAAAGTTGATACTGCTAATGGGCCAGAGTATGATCCATACTGGGTATTACTACAACGCAGAGGAGATAGTGGAGAGTGGGGGATTCCTTCAGGGTTTGTAAATGCAAATGACCCAGATGAAGCAACAGCATTTATAAGAGAAGCCAGAGAAGAAGCAGGAATAGAAGTTACTAAATTAGACCTTGTAGCGAGAACTAGTAGATTGGACAGATGTTTACATACTTACCCAAATGGGGACAGGATAGTAGGAAGAGATAATCTTTATAGGGTACATGAATATGACGGAGTACCTAATTTAGGCAAAGACACAGAAAGAGAAAGTTTAAAATTAGAATTTTTTCACATAGACCACTTGCCAGAACCATTTGTAGGAATGCACAGATATCCTGTAGAGTTATACACAACACATCTGGAGACGGGAAGATTTGTTATGGGTTAAATCCCTCTTTTTCTTTTTTAATATTTAACTTCATAAGCTCTAAGCAAGGCTAATTGATCTTTATCATACAAAATATTTCCTGAATTGTCATATCCAAAGATAAATACAAAAACTTCAGGATTGTTTAATGGAACTTCATAAGCCCACTCAGGAGATCTTTCAGACTTACTTAATAACACATACCTCGGTTTTCTCTCATTTATTAATTCATTAAAATCTTCTTTATCCCCCCAGCCAATAACCTCTCTCTCAGAGTAATAAGCTAACTGAGCTGCTCCATCTGATAATATTACATCATCAGAATTTGAATTATCTTTTATCCATTTTCCGGCAAACTTATACTCAAGATAACTATCTTTCCTTGTGCTAATTTCATCATCTGCAAATCTAATCTGGTAAACTGCAGAGAAAGTTAAAAGCAGAACAATAGCTACAATAGCTATATGTTTATTATGCTCTTCAATATAATTATATACAGAAGAAACAATAAATGAAATAATTAGAAATGCCGAGGGAAATGTATAAAATAAATACCTGGGCTCTAATTGATTAACAAATCCAAAATAAGCAAAAGGCACAATAAATAACAATAGAATAAACAATTTCTTCTGCAAACTGGAATTCTTCCTGATTAAGTCAAGTCCTATAACTAACTTAAATAAAAATGCCCCTAACCCAATCAAGAATAATAAAAACAAAACATAAGCAGGGCTATAAAAATAAGTATAATAAACCTTAACATAATCCCACAATAAAAACACATAATCATAATATCCTCCAGTGGAAATTATCGCTATTTTGTTAAACTTCAGGTAGAACCATAGGAAATAAGGAACTAATACAAGAAATACAACTGCAATAGAGGTCCAGATTTCTTTGATCTTTAAAAATTTTAATCCTTTTACGATTAGCAAATAGAGGAAAAATGCAATTATTATAAGTCCAAAAGGAAACCTCATTAATATACCTAATCCGATCACTAGGGCAGCTAAATGAATGTGGAAAACAGATTTATCCTTGTGCCATTTCCAGAATAAATATGCAGCCAATGTCCATAAAGTTGTTGTTGGCATATCAGTCAATATCCTTGTTGTAAATATTATGTGCAGGTAAAAAATTGACATAAAAAAAGCAGAAAGCAGTCCAATCTGCTTATTGTATATTTCTTTTCCAAGTAGATAGCCAAGGTAAACACCCCCAATAGAAAATATTAACTCTATGATTCTCAATGGCATTTCTGGACTAACGCCTATCTTGTAGAAGATAAAAGCAAAAAACGGAAGTAGAATAGGTCTAACATCAGGTATATTAAAAGGGATACCAAATGCCCAATTTTTAGCCATAGCAAGGTACTCAGCTTCGTCAAACCACAGAGCAGAGTTTATAGTAAGATATTTCAGCCTTAAGACGAGTGCAAATATCAAGATAAGAGCAATTATAGATTTGGAGTGTTCATAAAAAAAAATTTGCTTTTTCTCTAACCCTTGTTCCATGATCTCAATAAATGCAATAAATACTTAAATATCAACCTTGTATATAACAATTGTAGGATTCTGCTCAGCGCTGACTAATGGTTTTCCATAAATATCAAATGCAGCAACCGGTGTAAGCAAATCCGTATGTTTTGATGGAAGCTCATAAGTCCAGTCCAGAGAATTGAAATAGCTGGTAGTGACTAAAAATACAGGCTTTATCTCTTCAATCACTTTTAATGTATCTTCTTCGTCTCTCCCAAATCCTCTTGTTGGTCTATCTGCCCAATAAGTCATTTCAGCATGGATATTATTACTTAAAATCCAGTCTCCTTTCTCGCTGTTTTGTTTTATCCACTCAGCAGCACTCTTAATTCCTGCTTCTCCAGTCATCTTGCCCTTTAACAAAGAGTCATTCTGTGTTATTTGTGAAATAGATCCTATAAACAATAAGATAAATAATAGAATGATAGTTCCGGCTTTGGAATATTTTTTAAAGTAATCATAAAGCCAAATAACTCCCCTTCCAATTATTAAAAACATACCAGAAGCAGCAAACATCTGCCATCTCGGGTCTCCAAGATCTCTTTGTATCACAACAAAGAACATAAATGTTATCAGCACAATTAAACAAGTCATTAAATCAGCATTCAAATTCTTATCTTTATTCTTAATAATCACATCTATTCCAAGTAAGAACCTCAAGGTAACTAATAGTCCGACAAAAAACAATGCATATAATATAAAATCATGTTTTATAGACGCCAACTTGCCCAGCCAAGGCCACATTGCAGGAACTAAATACATCTCAGTGACAGTGAATACGTTCCATGCTAAAGGTCTTGCAACTGCATCTCCTGCACCTGCCCCATACTGGGCTGCCCAAGGGATATAGCTGCCATAATGGAAGTGGCCCCATATCATATAAGGCAATGAAATCAAAACAAGTGCAATCAAAGCATACCATAATCCATTTCTTTTCAAAAATTTATGCTGCTCCGTTATTATTAAATAAAAACCAATAATCCCAAGAACTAATAAGTTTGATAGTCTAGTTAAATATCCTAATCCTAAAAATAAACCCATTAAAATCAAATAAAAAGTATTGTTTTTCTCCGGGGTAACATATCCTTTCCAGAAAAAATAAATAGCCCCCAAGCCAAAAACAACAGCCAATAGATCTGAATGCACCCTTGATATATTAAACAAAAACATCCAGGAAACACTTGCTAATAATGCAGCAATCAATCCAACTTTCTCATTGTAAAATTCTTTTCCCAATAAATAAGTAAAGAACACAATAAACAAAGAGGGTATAACCACTGTAAAAAATCTAATTCCTATCTCCCCCAATCCTAATTTATAGAATAATGCAATTAACAGCATAAAAAAAGGAGGTCTGGCAGCTTCAACAGCCCATAATGTTTCTCCAAAAGCCCAGTATCTACCAGTTGCTAGATAAGTAGCTTCATCCCACCATAATGATAAGTGGTTAATATCAAAATATTTTAACCTCAAAAATAATGCAAATAAGATTATCACAACCAGAATAAGGTTATACCTATTATCCAACCACTTTTTTGTTTTCTCGATAAAAGACATAGGATTTATTACAGGTTATATTTTTAAAAATCTTTGCTATTACTAATAATATACCTTGCAGCATCCAACAGATTGTCCGCAGTATATTCTGGTGTCACCTTAAAATTGCCGTCTTTGCCGCCTTTCCCTGTCCTAACCAAAACAGTTCTACAATTAGCTCTCCTTCCCATCTCTATGTCATCTGTCTTATCTCCAACAACCCAGCATCTTGATAAATCTAAACCAAAATCAGAAGCAGCCATTTTCAGCATTCTTATTTTTGGCTTTCTGCATTCGCAATCTACCCTATATTTTCCTTTCCCTTTTTCAGGGTGATGAGGACAAAAATAATCTCGTTCTATGTTAACCCCTTTTCTTCTTAACTCAGAGCGCATATGTTGCATAAACCTGTGGTAATCCTCTTCTGTATAATACCCTCTCCCGATTCCAGACTGTCCTGTAACAATTATTAGTTTAAATCCAGACCCCTGTAACAGCTTTAGTCCCTCTACTGCTCCTTCTTCAAATTTTAGGTCTTCAATTTTATAGGTATACCCAGTATCAACATTAATTGTTCCATCTCTATCTAAAAATATTGCTTTATGCATTTAGTATTGCCTTCTCAATTTCTCTCTTCCATTGTTCATGCTCTCCCTTGCTGCTTTGAGTTAACCTGTAATTATCCTCATCTGAATGATGTGTAGAAAATTCAAAGAAGGTAGTATCTTCTAAAGCTCTAAAGCTGTGATATTCTTCTGGTTTGACATGGAATGTCTCCCCACTTTTAACAACGTAATAGGTTTTTTCCTTAATTATTTCTAGCTTTCCATTAAGAACGTAAAAAGTTTCTTCTTTTATCTTATGTTTGTGGTATGAAGAATAAAATCCCCCTCTTATGAGCATTCTTTTCCCACAATATTTTTCATTGTTTACTAACCATTCTTCCTCCCCCCATTTTTTTGGAACAATTTTAGTATTACCAGAGCTTTCTTTTTTTAAATCATCTAAAAAGATAGGAACAACCCCTGGTTTCTCAATCACTATTGCAGCAGCCCTATTTGAAAGTTCAGCAGCTTCTTGCAAACTTGCACCACAGACCAATGCTAAAGTTAATGTAGCTAACACCGTATCTCCTGCACCAGAGACATCATACACCTGCTTTGCTTTGGAAGGAATATTTACTATCTCATCTCCTAAAAACAGGCTCATCCCTTCCCCCCCTCTTGTTATTAGGATATTTGCATTGGTCATCTCAACAAGCTTCTTCCCAGCTTCATCTAGATTACTTTTCAAAGTCATTTCAATTGCTTCTTTTTTATTTGGTTTTAATAAATCTACATTTTTGTAAAATTCTATATTTATAGGTTTACAATCAGCAGTAACTAACTTATTGTTTTGTTTGGCTAAAGAAATAACTTGTCTTACTAAATCCCCTGTTAAAGTTCCCTTTGCATAATCACTCAGGATTACTGCATCAACCTCTGAAATTCTTTCATTTATCTTGATTAGTAGTACACTCTCTTCTTCTTCTGTAATCTTTGAAGAATCTTCATAATCTATCCTGAAGATATGCTGCTTTGATATTCCCCTAACTTTTTGTATTGTTGGCTTATTTGTTTTAATTATGCAGCTAACATCAACCCCTAATTTCTCAAGTTCATTAAACAGTATCTTTTGAGCGTCATCATTTCCCACTGTTCCAGACAGATACACCTTTGCTCCCAATGCTGCAAGATTATTTGCAACATTTGCAGCCCCGCCTGGGTTGAATACCTCTTTTTCTGCTTTCAATACAGGCACTGGAGCTTCTGGAGATATTCTGGATACATTTCCGTGGATATGCTTATCAAGCATTAGATCCCCAACTACCAATATCTTTTTATCCTTAAAACCCTCAAGCACCTCTGAGAAGTTCATAGAATTAGTTCTATAGGAAATCTATTTAAAATTAACCTGAAAATGATTTTACAGCCTCTAAAACCTCATTTGAGCTTATTGAACTAACCAACTCTTCAATATACCTGTCATCCATGAAATATTTTTCTAGTAAAGGAGATTTAACTTTCCTTAGGTAATCATAATCCTCTACCTGCCAGTCAGGAGTACAGAAGAATAAAGCAACTGTATTCTTCTTTAATCCTAAAGCCAGATGCAAGGCTAAACTATCTCCAGTAATAATAACATCACAGTTGTTTAAAACACCAATAAACTCTCTAACGGAATTTTCAGTATCATTCTTCATCACTTTAACACTCCCAAGACCTTCTTCAATTTCTTTTATCAACTCAGTTTCTCTTCTGCCACCAAGTAAAATAACATTGTAATCTCTTAATTTCCTAATCAACTCAATTATCTTAGAAGAGTGCCAGGCTTTTGAAGGCCATCTTCCAGCACTTCCAACATTGATCCCAACAACTTTTTTATTTTTATTAGTAACAATCTTTTCTCCATAATCAC
>JAGVZJ010000006.1 GCA_018302725.1 Candidatus Woesearchaeota archaeon
AGGTTCCTAATTGATTTAATCCTCTGCTGATTGCTTTTTCAGAAACTTGCGAATGGTCTGCCCAGTCTATTACTCCATGACCTTCACATTTTTTTAGATCATCTTTCCATCCATAATTATTGTCAACACACCATTTAACTCCTGATTCCATAATTTCTATGAATTGCTTTTTATCTACTTTAACAAAACCTCTTGAACCGACACCTGCTGGTACAGTTCTGAATAGAGTATCAACTAGTTTGATTAGTTTGGGTTTAACATCTTTGAAGGTGAGATTTGTTGTAACTAAACGCATACCACAATTTATATCGAAACCAATTCCTCCAGGAGAGATAACCCCTTCTTTTGTATCAAATGCTGCCACTCCTCCAATTGGAAAACCATATCCCCAATGGCCGTCAGGCATGCACATAGCATACCTCTGGATTCCTGGAAGGCAAGCAACATTTGTTACCTGTTCAAATACTCCCTTATCCATTGCATTTAAAATCTGTTTAGTTGCATAGATCCTTGCTGGTACATTCATTCCTTTTTTGAATGAAGTGGGAATCTCCCAAACTGCCTCTGATATTTGTTTTATATCGTTTGATGGGCATAATTTTCTGCTACTCTTATATGCGTAGGCAGGTTTAATAAATCTTCAAAGAGATGGTCGTATCTACCTAGTGTGATAAGTGCTAGATACCCTTCATATTGTGGTTGTGTGATTTTAGAAATCTTTCTGGAATGAGATTGTCCTATTGAGGTATCTACTAATTCAGATATGACCCACCATCTGTTAAATCCAATTATTAAGGCGCTTCCCCTGCCCTGCTTACTATCAAGTCTATTGCCATTACCTGTAAAATCCAGACAAAACATATATTCCAGTCTAGCAGCCATAATGGTTTTAATTGCATAAACTTTATAAAGGGGGGGTAATTAGTCAAATTAACAGTTTCTTTGGAGGTTTTTTAAAAATGACAAGCAAATTGCCAGAACTTGAGTATAGTTATGATGCTCTTGAACCCTACATAGATGCAAAAACGATGGAGATCCACCATAGCAAGCACCATAAAGCATATGTGGATAAGTTAAATGCTGCATTAGAGGGGAAGGAAGAGTTACAGGAAAGAGATATAGATGATATTCTGAAAGATTTAAACTCTGTTCCTGAGGAAATTAGAACTGCGGTAGTTAACAATGGAGGGGGACATAGTAATCACAGATTTTTCTGGAAGTTACTAAAGAAAGATGTTTCTTTTGAAGGAGAAGTAGCTGAGGCTATTAAGCAAAAATATGGTAGTTTTGAAGAGTTTAAAAAGAAGTTTAGCGAAACTGCCATCGGAAGGTTCGGATCTGGATGGGCCTGGCTTGTATTGAACAACGGAGAGTTAGAGATTATTAATACTGTAAACCAAGATAGTCCTTTATCTGATGGGAAAGTACCTTTATTGACATTAGATGTCTGGGAGCATGCTTATTATCTGAAATACCAAAACAGGAGACCTGATTATGTTGAAGCTTTCTTCAATGTGACTAACTGGGAAAAGGTTAATGAGAACTTTAAGAACTCCCAATCTTAACTTTTTTTAAGATGAATGTAAAGATTAAAGATAAAGAATTCAGTTGTAACTTATTAGATGATGAGGTTGCTAAATCTATTCCTTTACCCATAAAAGGAAACCTATCGAGATGGGGCGATGAAGTGTATGTCTTAGTTGATTTTGATATTAAGATGAAAGATGACGGGAAAATCTTTGAAGTGGGGGATATGATCTACTGGAAATCAAATAAAACAGGTAATAGGGGGATTGCAATATTTTTTGGGAACACTCCAAATTCAGATAAGCCAAAAGCTAATGATGCCTGTGCCTGTAGGCTAATAGGAAAGTTAGAAGGAAAAAACTGGGATATTAGCGATGTGAAAAAAGGAGACTGTATGGAATTATTTTGATTCTTTCATTTTCTTAACTGTTTCCTTAAAAGCTGAAATTTGTCTTTCTGTCAAAGTTTTAAATCTTATATACTTTTTATATACTTTAATTTTATATCCCTTAAGAATGAATTTTTTTTATAGAATTCTTCTGGAATATTAAATAATTTTTTAAAATCCTTATTTTCTATTTCTGTTGATAACTCTTTTTTCTGGCAGTCGTAGCATTGAATATATCTATCCCTCCAAGAAGCTGGAACATAGTTTTTCTTGCATCTTGAACATAGCTGTTTATAATTAACCATTATCTTATGCTGTTATACCCCCCTTCATATCCATTCTTAGAAAAAACTATCTGCCAAAGCTGGAGGTGCCTTGCTCTGAATGCTCCTGCGCAACTTAGCAAGTAAAATGCCCACATCCTGTAGAATCTTTCATCATAGCAATCTTTTATCTTATTCCAGTTCTTTTTAAAGTTGTTATACCATGCCATTAAAGTTTTATCATAGTATGCTCCGAAGTTATGCCAGTCTTCCATAACAAATATGTTCTCTGCGGCTTTTGTAATCTGCTGAGCAGAAGGCACTAGTGAATTCGGAAAAATATACTTATTAAACCATGGATCACCCCCTATAGAAGACTTATTTTTCCCTATAGTATGGAGAAGGAATAAACCATCATCTTTCAAACATTTTTTTACAATCTTCATATAATTTCTGTAATTTTTTGTACCTACATGCTCAAACATTCCTATTGAGACTACATAATCAAACTTTTCATTTAAATCCCTATAGTCCTGAAACCTTATTTCTATTGGAAGGCCCTTACAATTTTCTTTTGCTAGTTTTACCTGCTCTTTAGATATTGTTATTCCTACTACTTTTGCTTTATACTTTCTGGCTGCATGCTTTGCAAAACTCCCCCAGCCGCATCCAATGTCTAAGACACTTTGCCCTTTTTTTAATCCAATCTTCCTGCAGATTAAGTCTAATTTATTTTCCTGCGCTTTGTCCAGATTTTTTGCGTTTTTCCAGCAGGCACAGCTATAATTAAGTTCTTTATCCAGCATTAGTTTATAGAGTCTATTTCCTATGTCATAATGTTTTTTTCCTACTTCTTTTGATCTGCTAGTTGTTTGCAGGTTCAATAGTTTGGCTTTTACTGTTGAAAGAATTAAAGGAATCCCTATTATTTTTTCTTTTAAATCACCTCTTAAAGTTCTGTAGATGAATTGGTCTATTGTTTTGCAGTCCCACCATCCATCCATATAGGATTCTCCTAAAGCTAATGCCCCCCCTGCCAAAACTCTTGAATACAATTTTTCATTATAGACCTGGATATCCCAATCCCTTGATCCATTGATTTTAATATCTACAAGTGAGAGAAGTTTCTGGATTTTTTCTTTAGATGACATGGTTTAATTAACTAGGCAACATTTATTAAATTTTGCATACCTTGCAGGCCCTCATCGCTCTTTTTTAGCACAACTCCCGTAATTTAAAGAAATATAAAAAGTTTTTGAGTTCCAGAAAATTTATATAGGCAAATATACCTTGTTTAAGTAAAGAGGTGGTATGTTGGTTTTAGGCACATTTTTAGAGATTAGCATCATCTTAGTAATTGCAACAGTTATTGCAGGAATTATGAAGTTATTGAAGCAACCTTTGATTATAGGGCATATCATAACAGGAATCCTGGTTGGACCTTTTTTATTTGATCTCGTAAAATCTGGAGAGATAATCAATGTGTTTTCCCAGATAGGCGTTGCTTTGTTGCTCTTCATTGTCGGTTTAACCTTAAGCCCTAGAGTGATTAGAGAAGTGGGAAAAGTTTCTTTAGTGACAGGGTTGGGCCAGATAATCTTTACTTCAATTATAGGCTTTTTTATTTCAAGGGCGCTGGGTTTTTCAAATATTGTTTCTCTGTATATTGCAATTGCGCTTACATTTAGCAGCACAATTATAATAATGAAGCTTCTGTCTGACAAGCATGATGTTGAAAAATTGTACGGAAAAGTTTCTATAGGGTTTTTGCTAGTACAGGATGTTGTTGCAATAATAATCCTGATAGTGGTATCCTCTATATCAAATGAGCTGAACTTGACAAACTCCCTTGCACAAACTATTGCATATGGGCTATTGCTGGTCACCCTTGTTACTATTGCCAGTATGTACATCCTTCCAGGATTGTCAAAGTTATTTGCAAAATCCCAGGAATTGCTGTATTTATTTTCAATTGCGTGGGGTCTGGGGTTAGCGGGATTATTCCATTACTTTGGATTGTCTATAGAGATAGGAGCTTTAATTGCAGGGATATCCTTAGCAATGTCGCCTTACCATCTTGAGATAAGCTCTAAGATGAAGCCGTTAAGAGACTTCTTCATAATACTTTTTTTCATCTTGTTGGGCGCTCAGATGTCTTTAGGGGATGTTAGCAGATTTATTGTTCCAGTGATATTATTTTCATTATTTATCCTTATTGGAAATCCCTTAGTGGTGATTATTTTAATGGGACTGCTGGGGTATCCAAAAAAGACCGGGTTTTCTGCAGGGTTAACTGTTGCACAGATTAGTGAATTCTCTTTAATATTGATTGCTCTAGGTGTCAGAATAGGGCATTTAAACAGTGAGATATTATCCTTAGTCACAATAATTGGTTTGATTACAATTGCAGGATCAACATACCTCATTTTGTATTCTGAGAGAATTTACCCTTATGTTTCAAGATATTTATCCATATTTGAGAGAAAGAGCATAAAAAGAGAGAAAAAGATGGTTGGGGAGTATGATATTATTTTATTCGGCTGCAGCAGAACAGGGTATGATTTTTTAAAGAGCTTTAGAAGGTTAAAGAAGAGATTTATTGTAGTTGATTACAATCCAGAGATTATTGCTGATTTAACCAGAAAAAAGATTAACTACATTTATGGTGATGCGGATGATAATGAATTTTTAGATGAGCTTAAATTAAACAAGGTTAAGATGGTTGTGTCTACCATCCCTGATTTTGATACCAATGTTTTACTGATAAACAGGGTAAAACAGGAAAATGGAAGAGCTATTATTCTTGTTGTGTCTTACAATATTGATGAATCAATAATGCTGTATGAAGAAGGAGCGACTTATGTTATGATGCCTCATTTTCTTGGAGGGAGTTACGCTTCTATGATGACTGCTAAGTATGGGTTTAATATTAATAAATTCCTGAAGGAGAAAGAGAAGCATATCAAGTACTTAAAAGAAAGAAGACATGCCGGGCACGAACATCCTAAGACTGAGAAACATAGATAGATTACTTATGACTATAGTAGAATACCCTTTTTTTCACAGTATTTGAATCGCATCTAACAAAGAAATTTCTTTCTAATTGGATTATTTCATTCTTCTTTACATTTTTTATATCCGGTTCTGCTATTGCTTTTATTCTTTCATTGTTATCCATCACTATCTCTATATTTACTAAGTTTTTAGAAACTGGGAGCCAATGGATTAAAGTCGCCTTTAATGAGGGATCTGGCTGAATAGAAAGAAATTGATTGCTTTTGAAATTAAACAAGTGCATGAATCTATAGGTCCTATTCTTGATTAGATCATCCTGTATGTAAAACTCATTTGAAGCTTTTAGCTTTCTAAATCCTTTTTTAGCTGTTGGGTGCAGGGGCAGTTTCACATCTATGGATGGAGCATTCTTGATTTTTATCTTGTGAGGATTGATTACTGCAAAGTATCTTAATGTTCTTTTGTCTATTATCTCTTTGTTTAGGTGAGATAATTTTTCTAGACTTACATGAATATCTGAAGCATTTAACCTTGCATCTTTAATAAAGTTGATTATCGTGTCTGGCTGAAAACCACGTCTTCTTAGCGCCATCAATGTCCCAAGTCTAGGATCGTCCCACCCTGTTAATTTATGCTGTTTTATTAACCTAGAAGCTTCTGATGTTGAGGTTATTCCTGAAAATATTAATTTTCCAAGGTAAATTGTTTCAGGATATCCCCAATTAAAAGAATCATAGATATATTTTTGTCTTGTGTCTGAGATTTTTAAATCAATTCCCCTTAAGATGTGGGTAACACTAAATTCGTGATCATCAATTGCTGAAGCAAAGTTAAGTAAAGGCCATACTTTTGATTTTTGATCTAATGGATGATTTGATTTGTCTACTATTCTGAAAGCTGGCCAATCCCTTACTGCAGGATTTTCATGCATTATATTTGTTTTAATCCTTAAAACAGCTTCTCCTTCTTTAAACTTAGAAAACATTTTTTTCCATCTCTCTTTATTGTCTAATGGAGGGAGATTTCTGCATGGGCACTCCATTCTTTTGTTTACCAAATTTCTAAATTCTTCCTGCTTGCATGTACAGACATAGGCATTTCCCCGTTGTATTAACCTCTCTGCATAACTATAATATATTTTTAATCTCTTTGACTGGGTAACTGTTTTGTCTATCTTTACCTTGAGCCACTTTAAATCGTTCCTGAAGAAATCATATGCTTCTTTCATAGGAATTTTATTTTTTGGATCTGTATCATCAAATCTTAAGATTAGCTTTCCTTTGTATTTTTGTGTAAAAAAATAGTTCCATAATGCAATTCTGGAATGGCCAAAAGACATAGGGCCGTTGGGATTTGGGGCAAAACGCATTACCACCTTGCCTTTTTTCGCTTTTGGCAAATCAGGGATTGATACTGTTTCTTTTATCTTCTTCTTTTTAGGAAGATTATACTTTTCCAGTTCTTTCTTTTGCTTTTCAATAGGCATAGAGTTAACTTTTTTAACTGTTTCATTGACTTTTTTTGAGATTTCCCCTATCTTGAGTTTTAGTTTAGGATCTTCCTGAAGAATTTTTCCTATTACTGCTCCAGGGTTAGCTTTACCGTTAAACTGGACAGCATTGTTTAGGGCATGTTTTAGAATTATCTCTTCCATTGTTATGGAGGAGGTTAGATGTTTTATATATTTATTCATCACATTTTATTACTGTTTAGTAATTAAAATAGAAAGCTTTATAAAGGAAAAAAATAACATTCTTTTAAGAAAATTTGAGGCTCAAATGAATATAAAACCAGAGTATCAAGGTTCAGAAGCAGTAGTTATTGTCAAAATAGATGGTAATTATGGAACTGCTTATGGACCTAGTGCTGACGCCTTACTTAGACAAGTAAAGGAAGTACCAGAAGGAGGGAGGGTTATATTTTTACGTGAGGGAATTAGCCAAGATAGAGTTTCAGGCCCTTTAAACCAGGTTCTTGGAGATTTAAGAAAGGGCGTTCAAGTTGAACTATCAGGTTTATTTGTGGAGACTGAGAATGGAAGAAAAAGCTAAAAATGAGCAAATTGGGTTCCATAAAGGAAGCTTAAGCACTTTAGTTAAAGAAAGACAGGAATTATTGAGAATAGTTAAGATTACAGAAGAGTTAATTAAAGCTCATACTAACGCATTAAAAGAGTTGGGCATAGACTTAGAGAAAGAAGCTAAAGAGGCTATTGAAAAAATGCAAAAAGAGCAAAATAAAAAATTAGATGAGAAGGTTGAATAAAATGAATACTGAGTTAAAGCCTTGGACTAGAAGTGTGACTCCAACATTTCAACCTGGAAATTTTTGTACTAAAAGAGGTATAGAAACTGTAAAACTTCCTAACTCAAATTGGAGAAGAACCTGTGTTTTAACTGCCCTTGGGATATTAACTGTGTTTGCTTTGGAAGTTGGTCTTTCATGTGATGAAGAGAGACATATGCCACAACCTACCCCACAGATGGAACAATCTGTTCCGGTAATGCCTAAAAATAGGTATGATGCTCCTTCAGAAAAAAGAGAGTATTCTACTCAAGAAATTTATCTAACTTAAGAAGGTATGATTTATGAACAATTTAAGAATTCTGAACAGTAAAGAAAAGAAAAAGATTATTGAACAAGTAAAGAACTATTTTGGTATAGAAAATCTGGAATTAGACTACATCTTTTTGATGAGTGATGAGAGAAAAGTTTATCTAGTAAGCGAAGATGCTGCAAGAGTTGAACTTGATATGTTAAGAGTAAACTCCTTAGGATTATATTTTGGTGCTTTTGAAGATAATTTCAGATTGTCTATAGAAGGGGCTCAGCTTATAGGAAGGAAAGCTAAAAAAAATGTTGTTGAGCTAAATGATGATACAAAATGGCTGGAAGGAAATGATATTGAAGTTAGTGGGGAGAATGGACTTAAGATTGTTAAATGCAAAAATGATTTTTTAGGAACAGGACAATTAAAAAACGGAACTTTAATAAATTATGTATCAAAGGAGAGAAGAATAAAATGACTATCACATTAAGACAGGCTCTTGACAGTGCATCTAGATCTAGTCCAACTAAGAGAAATTCATCTAGTGAAAGTAGACGCACTGAAAGTTCTTCTAATCCCCCTACAAATAATGGGAACTCACAATGGACAGTTGTAAGAATTATAAGATCTAGCGGTGTTGAAGACAAAGTTGTGATAATCCCTAGACATAGTGCGCATGGAACTCCAGATATAGGAGAGGCGTTTCCTTATGATGATGCGGTAATGCCTTACAGTAGAAGACTGGTAGCTGCAGCATACGCTATCCACTCATTATTTAGAGATGGTTGTGTTGACTACGCCCCGCGAAGAATTGATTTAGAAGCATAGACTAAAGGTCTATAAATTTAATAGGTGTTTGTTTTAGATAATCTTCTGTAGAAAATTCACCATTATTATTAACTAACTGGTTGTATTTTTGAAAATCTATCCAGGTATGCCATTTTCCATTTATTTTAAATTTATTTTTTGCAAGTAAAACTACTCTTGAAGATGTATGCTCTGAAACCAACCCATAATCTGGAAGGAATTGATTTAATTTTTCACTAAACTCTAAAATTTCTTTGTGATTAGGCATACTGGATTTATCTAAATTTTCCTGAGATGCCCCCATATGCATATACGCTTTAACCTCTATGAAATCAGGATTGCCTTTTTTTATCAGCTCTGCATATTTCTCTGGCTCGAGCATATTAAGATTTTTTATTAAAGTGAGCCTTATACAATTTCTTTGTTTTTTTCCTGAGAGATATTCTAAGCTCTTGTTTAGCCTGCTCCAAAAATCCTTAAACAATGGTTTATCTATTTCTTTAAGCAATTTTTTATTTGGCGCATCCAGGCTGATGTATAATTGAGTAACTGGCTTTAAATTTTTTATTTTTTCTGGATATTGAGCATTTGTAACTAAAAAGGTTGAAATTCCTTCTCTATTGAATATACCAATAATTTCATTTATTTTTGGATAGGCTATTGGTTCACCTGTTAATGATAAAGCAACGTGCTTTACTCTATTAGACAATTTATAAGATTGAGATTTATTGTTGAATCCTTTCATTAATTGGTGGTGCATTTTCAGACTTTCAGTTAGTATTAATTCAGGATCATCTATCCTCCATTTCCATTCTTTGGAAACTGGAGCTTTATAATCCCTCCAGCAGAACACACATTGATTAGCGCAGCTTAGTGATGTTGTCATTTGCAGGCATTGGTTGCTCATGATCCCATAAAATTTTAGTTTATAACAGCCTTGATTTCCTCTTATCATACTTTTTGTCCAATGGCATATTTTTACAGCACTGTGATTACCTATAATCCTGTATTGCTGCTTTTCCAGTTCTTTTTTTGCTATTGAGGTTAGCATAAAGAGACTGTTATGAATACTAATATAAATTTTTTCCACTTATAATTATTATGAAATTTATAGGATTTACAAGGAAGAATACAGCTATAAACCTGCCAGAAGAAGACTCTTTTGGAATTGAGGAGCATAGTGGAAGCTTATTTGTTTGTACAGCTGATGGAATAACCAGAGATCCCATAGGGCTAAAACATTTCCCTGAAAGAGATGCTAAAGGCATAGCAGAGTTTTCCAGCCACTATCTAAGACCAAGCCCAGCTAAGGATGCTTCTCAAGAATGCGTGAGTAAGATTCTGGAACATTTAAGAGTCATTCAGGCTGAAGAAGGCAGGATAGGTAGAGATGGTATCTTTAATTCATTTTCTTATGCAAATCAACATTTGTTAAGCTTTAATAACTGGAGGATAGGACCAATTACTGATTATCTTGAAAATGACTGGTTAGCGTGTGTTGCAAGTGCCGGAGTTATTCTAGACCATATCCTTTACTATGGCTATATAGGAGATTGTGGTGTTCTAGTAATCAATGAAGGGGGGGATCTAGTCAAAAGAACGCCTAATGAAGTGGAAAAGACCAGTAATTATCTTAAATCTCTTAGAAATGGCAGTCTTTTTAAGGATCCATGGAGAGATCCAATGTGGAGAGCAAACGTAAGAAGAGAATATAGAAATAGAACTGATAATCCTTATGCATATGGTGCGCTTACTGGAGAATCTGGGGCCTTAAAATTCGTGCATACTGGTAAAACCCATCTTGGACTAGGTTACTATGTTCTCTTTTATTCGGATGGAATGGAAAAAATATTGTTTAGTAATGATAGTATTGGGAAACACTTAGCTCAATATGGTTTAGAAAGGTTAGAAGAGATTTGTGAAGAAGTTGCTCAGTCAGTTGGATGCAAGGCAGAAGGAACATTAGTTGCTGTTGCAGTGGAGTGAGTAAATAATTTAAAGGATGGCTCATTATTTATCTTATGGATGAACATATAACCCATTTTTCTTATCTTTTTGGAAACATTAATGAGGTGATAAAGTCTAAACAGTATGTTAAAGAGACTAGAAATAAAAATGGTGTGAGAGAAACAGAAAAAGAGATTTTAAACAAGGATAAGGTTAATTCTGAAAATTTGCATAAATTTGAAAAAAAACTTGATGATGCCTGTTTGTTTAGATCAGGGCTTGGACAAGATGGAAATAAGAAGAGTAATGTAATTGTCTATTGTGTCCATAAGAACAGACTTGTATTTCTGAGATTTGTCCATCATAAAGAGTGGGAAAAGCTTTTAGATAACCATAAAAATCTGAAGGTATTGGAAAAAGAAATACTGTCCTATGAATGACTTTTCTTCCACATTTTGTAACCCAAGTATAATGCACCTATCACTATGAGAGAATCTGCTACATTAAAAACCGGCCAAAATTTAATATCAATGAAGTCTCTTACATGACCTAAAAAAATTCTGTCTATCAAATTTCCGATAGTTCCTGCCAGTATAAAGGTTAAAGACAGCTGATATTCTTTCTTTTTGTAATACTTTAGAATAAACAGAATTACCAGGAGTGAGATTGCTATCAAAAAAAATCTTTGACCTGTGAAAATGCTAAAAGCAGCCCCTGTATTCACGGTAGTAGTTAAAAAAAATTTTGTTATCTGGTCTAGCAAGATGAGCATTATCAGAAGAATTATGTTGTACATAACAAAAAGTTTAAAAGTAAGAGGTATTTAAGACTTATTAAAAAGAGAGAGAATGGCAGATTCTATAGCAGATAAAAAGAAGGAAATTCTGGGTAAGCCTTTAACAGAGTACAGGCTGGAAATTGAAGAGCCTGGAGCAGGGGTGGAGAGATTCTATTTCTGGGTACTGAGTTTTTTACAAAGTACTGGACCCTCTGGGATAGCGTTTGATGATATACATAAAATAAATGATATTTATACATCCAGTGAGGGCTCATCCTATTTTGGAATGATTGAGCAGAGAAAGGGGTTGCAGCAAGAAAAAGTTACCCAATATTTAGCTACAATCGGTAAGATGACCAAGGATCTTTTCCAGATAATAAGAGAATTAAGGATAATTGATGAAAGGTACCAATATTACAAAGATAGCAGCATACTTGGAAAAGATGGAGAAAGTGCTGAGATTTCATTAAAAAGCATTTGGATAGATATGGTAGAAGGGGGGGCTAAAAATCCAACTAGTGTTTTTGGGTTAAGCCAGCAGGTTGGTTTTGTCATACTTCCAGATTTATTCTTCACTGTCAGAGCAAAAGGAAAAAGTGCTGTTCATGAAGAAGTTGAGAAATTAAAAGAAACTGGAATTAACAGGAAAGTAAGAGAAGTTCTAGAAAGGAAGCTATGCCAATATTACATATGGAAAGAAAAAACAGGGAAGGAAGTAGACCAAAGAAGAAATTTCATGCTAAAGTATCTGAAGCAACATTATAGTGTTTTAAAGCTGTATATCCATTGGGTTAAACCTTATCTGAAGAACATTAAAAGACTTCAGATGGGTCAGGATGCAAGGAATCCAAATGTAATCACCAGTTTTGAAACAAGCCAGATTGATATAGAGATAATAGCAAAAAAAACAGGTGAAAAAAAGCAGGAATATTATCCGTGCATTAGGGTTAAATTTAATTATGTTGCAATTCCGCAAATGGCATACCAGCAGGAGTACCAGAGAGGAGCAATTCATACTGGAAGGAGTGTAATCAATATTGAGAGCTATGCATTGAGAGACAAAGATATTCAGGAATATGAAAAACTGAATGAAGAAGAAGACTTAGAACTATTAAACAGTTTAACCGGGGCTATGGAATCTCTAGGGGAGGAATTGAAAAAATATCTAAAAGAAGCTGGAGAAGTTTTTGAAGAAGATAAAAAGAAAGAGGAAGGCAAAAAAGAAATAGAAAAAACTAGTATCTTTAAAGACATTTTTTACGGTTTTGGAGAGATGGTAGGGGTTAAAAAGAAGAGTGGAGAGCAGCTAAGCGAAGAGCAAGAGAAAAGAAAAATAAAAACCTGGAGTGTTGTCAACGAAAAAAAAGGCGCTGAAAAAAATGCAAAGAATTTTACTTACATTCTTTATGATGTGTTTAAGAAGTCGCAGAGGATGTATGCCTGGTAATTCTGCGAAAAATAAAATAATTGGCTATTCTTAGAAGTGTTTGTAGTTATTCATTATATATCTCGAAAATAGGCTTTCTCATTTCAAATCCTTCAGCAAGTTCATGCCAGTGAGTAATCTTTTCTTCGCCTATCTCCCAGGATAAGAAAATGTCTCTTCCTTCAAATCTTGAAAAGAAGTCTACTAGCCCAAGATTAATATCACGAACAACACATCCCATGTTTATTAGCTTATGCAACTCCTTGTGTAGTTCAGCTGAAAGCTTATGGAATTCTTTATTGGTCTTTGTTTCTGCGAACAGTTCATCATACTCATTGTCGTAACTTATTTCAATAGACTGTAGAATTGAAATGCTTTCACTCAGCTGTATAATTTTTTTTAAAGTCTCTCCGACTTCTGGAATGCTTTTTTCTGCTTCTTCTAGTGTTACATACCTCTTTTTCATGTTTTTTTGTAAAACTTTTACATTTATAAACTTTTTTCAAATCTGAAAGCAGAAGGACATAATTTTTGCAATATACATCTTTTACAGCTTGGATTTTTTGCTTTGCATACGGCCCTTCCATGGGCAATAAGATAAGTTGACAGATTAAACCTTTCATCTGCTGGGATAATCTTTATTAAATCCCTTTCAATCACTGCTGGATTCTTGCTTTTTGTTAATTCCAACCTATTTGTCAACCTTTTAACATGGGTATCCACTGGGAAAGCATCTTTTTGATTAAACAAATATCCAAGAACAACATTTGCTGTTTTTCTTGAAACGCCTCTAAGAGTTAATAATTCTTCCATTGTAGATGGAACTATTCCTTTGAATTTTTTTTCTAAAATTTCTGCTGTTGCTTTTAGATACTTTGCTTTATTTCTGTAGAAGCCTGTTTGGTAAACATAGTTTTCAAGTTGTTTTTGCGAAAGTTTTAATAGGTCTTTAGGGTGGTTTACTTTTTTAAATAATTCTTTTGTTACAATGTTTACCCTTGCATCAGTGCATTGAGCTGAGAGAATTACTGAAACTAACAACTGGAAATCTGTTTCAAAATTAAGAAAAGGCTTGTCTACCTTGTATTCTTTTTTTAATAGGGTTATTACCTCATTTATTTTTTTCATTTTCGAAGAATTTTTTTAAAATATTTTGGTTATTAAATGCTATCTCATCAGGTAGTTCTTTCTGAGAAAAAAATTTCCAATCTACAATTTCTGTTTTGTTTAGAATGGGTTTTCCTGTTATCTTTCCAATAAAATGCAAAACTACTGCTGGGCCTTCTTTTCCTTCATAAAAACTATAATCAAAGAAAGAGTCTACAATAAAGGCAACTCCTAAATCATATTTTACTTCATTCTTAACCGCATCTACTGGATTGGGATATTTTTTTAAAGAACCAACTCCACCGGGAAGTGACCATTTACCTTTTTCCGGCTCTTTGTTCCTTTTTAAAAGCAGAACCTTCCCTTCTGAACAGATAATTGCTGAGGTAATTAATAATACCATGAGATTTAATAAAGTAGAATACTTTTAAAATCTTTGGAGAGCGTGATGAATACTCATATTTTTTGCAAGGACTAAGGGGGTTATATCTCTTTCAAGATGCAACTTATTTTTTTCATCTAATGTGATTCTTATCTTTTCTAATTTTCCTCTTATCTTTTTAAATGCATAGTTTGCTGCAGCTAAAGCATCTAATTTATGTTTGTCTAAATTTTCTTTTGTTAACTGTCTTCCATAAGGACTTGTTAATTTTCTCTTTCTTTTCGTATCCAAACTTGATTCAGGGGATATTATCCTTGCTCCTGTTGCTATTGCTATTTTCTTTACTAGCTTAGGTATTGGAGTGACATCTGTGCTTATTATCAAGGGGTTTCCAAAGAAAATGATTTCTTTTAACAGCTTTTCGTATGATGCATGTTTTGAAGAACTTAGTTTTAATAATCTTCCTTCTAAATTTAGGATAGCATAACCTTTGGTAGTACCAGGATCTACTCCAACAATAATATGGTTCCTTATGTCTCTAATCACCCCTAGTTAAAATGATACTGATATGGTTCCTTATGTCTCTAATCACCCCTAGTTAAAATGATACTGGGGGTTTATTTAAACTTTGCTAAAATTGTGCTGAACAAGCCGCGGTTGGCTCTAAGTAGCCTCTCCATGCCTGAAGTTCTTCTCTAGCAAATGCGATATCCTGATCAGTTAAAGCACCTTCACAATCCTGAAGCTCTCCCATCAAGGTTAGTATTTGTCTCCTTATGTCTTGGGTCGTCTCTCTTCTTTGCCCAGAAGAACGACTTACAATCTTTGCTAAATACAAATCGGTTTGAGCTAATTTTCTAAATTGCGGGGATAACGCTGCTAATCTTCTACCTTGTTCATAAAGAGGTTCGTCTTTTCCATTGGGGTTTCCATACATAGAAAGAAATTCATTATAAGCATTAAAATAATCTACTGGGTTGGTTGCCTTTCTCACCTCAGCTAAGTGAGCAGCAGCTTTAGTTCTATGCACTACTCCAAAAACTTCATCTTCGTGCCTATAATCCATATAGTTTACGTGACTTATTCATTTATAAATCTTTCTGTTTTAACTACTTTAAGATAGTAAATAGCTAAAGCGGTGATTAATCTGCAATTTAGTTAATACTTTTTAGTTTATTATTTTTTTGGATTAACTTAAGAGTTAATACTTTTTAGTTTATTATTTTTTTGGATTAACTTAAGAAACATTTAAATAGTCATTTAGCTTTGCAAAAAAAAAGAGGTGTAATGATTGGATAAAAAAATATTAATTTTTGTTTTATTATCTTTTAGCTTGTTAATTGTTGCAGGTTGTCAGGATACTGTTGGCAGAAATCCGACTATTCAAAAATGTAGTGGTTATACTGGGAGTTATGGACAAGCTGCTTGTGGTCAGGATAAGAATTGTGAATGGGATAATGAATTAAACAAATGTGTGGACAGAATTAAGATTCCTCCAGCTACTCTTCCAAGAGAGCAACCTACTCCTGTTTTTAAAGCTTCGGTCTGTGATCAATATGCTGGAAGTCCTTATGCTGAAACTGCATGTTCTCAAGATAAAAATTGTAAATGGACAAATAATAAATGTGTAGAAAAGACTTAAGAGAAAGTTTTGGATTAACTTAAGAAACATTTATATAATCATTTAGCTTTGCAAAAAAAGAGGTGTAATGATTGGATAAAAAAATATTGATTTTTGTTTTGCTTTCTTTTAGTTTATTAGTTATTGCTGGATGCCAAGAACCAAAAGGGCTTGTTTTGTCCAATGAGGTTGCGGCAACAGCTGAGAAAACAATGGATGGCAGAGCAATTAATGATACTGCTGTTACCGGTTCTGGAATGGAAGAAATAAAACTAAGGTCAAGTGGGGAATATAAGTTTTTAGATGGTGGGGCAATAAAGATCTCATGTAATAGAGTTAGAGGATCTAAACTTGCATTTATAAATAATACCAGATTTTTAGCTAATGGTAGTTTAAGCGGATTTGCAGAGCATAATCTGATACCTGGGGAGTATACAACCGCATTTAACAAGAAGTATTCTTGTAATAGATGAAAATGATAAAAAATAAAATTTTATTTTTACTTTTTTTAGTTTCTATTTTAGTTATTGCTGGGTGCCAGGATACGGTTGGCAGAAATCCGACTAACACAAAATGCAGCGATTATACTGGGAGTTATGGACAGGCTGCTTGTGGTCAGGATAAGAATTGTGAATGGGATAATAAATTAAACAAATGTGTGGAAATTCTTACTACTGAAAGTGCTCCAGCTCCAAGGGAGACTTATACTAAAGATGAAGTTGATTTGTTATTATCAAAATTGAACTCTGAAATAAGATATGGAGAGGGAAGTATAACTTATAATATGCTTGCTCGTTTAAACAAGTGTACAATAATCAAAGACAACCAACAAAGTGGGGTTATTTCTTGTAATGAAGTCTGTAAAAAAACAGTAAAAGAATCCGTTTGTGTTCTTGGGGAATACTCTGGAACAATAACATCTTGTAGTGATAGCACTGGAAGCATAAACACAGATAGATTCTGTAAATGTTGTGGGTTATAAATTAAGTTTATTTTAAATTTTCTTATAACTTTCTTTTAACAATAAAGCATCTTTGCATTTAAATTCTTTTAAGACCTTTAGTAAATCTTTATAGTTGAATTTAGATTCTTTCAAAGTTAAATGATTTTTCTCTCCTTTTGCACCATATTCAATCCCTGCTATGTGGATATGCATATCAATTAATGCTTTTTTACCTAGAGACTTTTCTACTTCTATTAAAATTGATTTGAATTCATCATAAGTGTTATAACTTCCTGTCGTGCGGGCATAGAGGTGCGAGAAATCAATACATGGCATTACCTGGTCAAATTCCTGGGATAATTTCAAAGTTTCTTTTAAATCCCCAAACTGCGATTTTTTTCCTGAAATCTCAGGTCTGATCCATATTTTTTTATCAAATTCTTGAACTTCTTTAAGGATTTTTTTTATTCCTTCTTTTATATTATTGTAAGCTTTTGAAGGGGTTGATTTCATGTAATAGCCTGCATGAAAACAGACAGAATAACCACCACATAAAGATGTTATAATGGCTGAATTTGCTATGTAACTGATACTCGCATGGAATGTTTTTGGATTATCAGAATTTAAATTAATATAATAAGGAGCATGACATGTTAAGGTTATATCCTTTTCTTTTGCTACTTTTTTTATTTCAGGAGCTTTTTCTTTTTTTATATTGACTCCACGAACAAATTCTAATTCAAAAGAATCCAAGTTTAGCTTTCTTACATCTTTTATTCCCTGAATAGTATCTCCCTTCGTGCATGTAGGAATTCCTGCTGTTCCGAATCTTAGTTTGTCCATAGATTAAATAAAATAAAAGAAGTATATTAAAGTATGCTCTCTCTTCAAAACTTTTTTGGTGTTGCAAAATAATTGTTACCTAGCTCATAAGTCACATACACTGTCCTTCCGGTTCTTTGACTGCTACCTGAAGCTGGGATGTGGGTTTGTAGTATAACCACTCCTTCTATTACTTCCAAGGGTGGACTTGTATGATATAACACTTTATGTATAGAGTGTCCATTTTCTCTAATCTCTAAGTCAGTTCTATCTCTTATTCTGTCTATACCTGTCACTACAATGTCTAATATATTCCTCCCTCTTGCAGAGATCCTCACTCCTCTTCCTACTCTATGGGTTAATTCTCTTTCCAAGGTGAATCCTAGAAATAGAAAATAAAAAAGAATTAAAAATTA
>JAGVZJ010000051.1 GCA_018302725.1 Candidatus Woesearchaeota archaeon
ATATATCTCCAAAAGAATTTTTTAGCACCTCCAGTTAAGGATCTAATAAAATTTATCTTTTTCTTCAGTAAAACATCTGTCATCATATTATACTTAGCTACATCCGTTCCACTACCTACAATAAAAGTTACAATAACAAATAAAATAAAATAAAATATTGCACTTAATATGAAAGAAGGGCTTAGAGTTGATAGAAAGTTTACTAGAGCCTCCTTTGACTGCAATAAAGAATCCCCTGCAACAAATAGGTCAGAAAGACCAAGCTGATTAATAATTAACAAAGCAACTATTCCGCTTACAACATAGAATATTACATCTGGAACAAATAACTCTAAATTTTTAAATAATCTTTTCCAGCTCTCTTTAAAAAAGTCTCCATACATTATAAATTAAAAAATAAAAGGAGTATTTAAACCTTATTACTCTTCTAAATCCTTCTTTTTAATCTCGCCTTTAAGGTCTAACTCTCTTAATAACTCTTTATACCTATTTCTAATTGTAACCTCTGTAACTCCTGCAATATCTGCAACTTCTCTTTGGGTTCTTTTTTCATTGTTGATCAAAGCGGCTACATACAGTGAAGCTGCCGCAATCCCTGTTGGTCCTCTTCCAGAAGTCAGTTCTATATTCTGTGCTTTTTCAAGAATTTCAACTGCTTTTGTCTGTGTATCCGCATTTAATTTCAAAGCAGAAGCAAATCTAGGTATGTAATCAATAGGGTTACTAGGCAATATCCTTATACCTAACTCTCTTGTGATAAATCTGTAGGTTCTTCCTATCTCTTTCTTATCAATCCCTGAAGCTTCGCTTAGTTCATCTAAAGTTCTTGGAATCTCATGTCTTCTGCATGCAGCATATAATGCTCCTGCAACAACAGACTCCATAGATCTTCCTCTTACTAAGCCTCTCTGAACAGCCATAGTATAAACTCTTGCAGCCTCTTCCTCAACACTAGCTGGTAACTTTAAGTAAGAAGCAACTCTCTTTAATTCAGCTAATGCTAACTTTAAGTTTCTTTCAATAGCTGTAGAAATTCTGTGCTGCCATTTCCTTAATCTAAAGTATTTATTTCTTTCTTTGCTTTGCAGCTGGTAAACATCCCCTCTCTGCCCAACATCAGTCCCTAACCCTCTATCAAATTTGGTGTAAGTCATGGGACTTCCTGTCCTTCTTTTCTTATCCCCCTGATCATGATCAAATTCTCTCCATTCCTGGCTAAAATCAATCATCTTTTCTTCAATAACAAGACCGCAATCTCTGCATATAACCTCTCCCTTATCCTTATTCATGATAAGGTTTATCCCCCCGCATTCAGAGCATTTTTTTATATATGGTGCCATTTTTACCCCCATACGATGAACGCATAATAAGCTTTAAAAAACATTATAATCTTCAATTTATAAAGGTTTCTAAAGTTATGTAACCACCTAAAAATAACAAAATCCGTAAAATTTATATACTCCAATAATGATGTTATAGTAACATGTAACACCCTTCAAAAAGAGGTGATAACCTTATTTTTTAATTAAAACAGCATTAATGGCCCCTTCTTGGCCAGGTCTAGAAGTAATTTTGGCATCTCCAATCTCAGTTTTTATAACAGCTCCTTTTGTCATAATATTTCTTCTTACAAAGTGCCTGTTAGCTTCACTATGGACTACTGTAAGTATTTTAGTCTTGGTGTATTTTTTTGAACTGGGATCATAAACATTCGCAATGTTGCTAGATAATTGGGCTTGTTTTGAATTCCCCCCCATAGTTCTTAAAAAAATAGAATTTCTTTTTTCTATCCTCGTATACGCAGGAAGTCTACCTGTATCTCTTAACCTTTTCTTCCTAAGATCTCTGTATCTTCCACCAGATACTTTCCTTTTTGGTCTTTCTTGTGTAATTGCCATATTTATTAGTTCTAACACCCTCTTTTAAACATTTTGATTATGATGCTATCCAAAACTTTAAATACATTATGATTCTCAAAAAAGGTATGAGTAACGGAGAAAGACCATTAGATATTCTCAACGAATCCAGAAACAAGAGGATAATGGCCGAGTTGAAGAACGGAAGACAATTCATTGGAACTCTAAAATCTTTTGACATTCACATCAATCTAGTAATGGAAGATGCAGAAGAGCATGCTGAAGGAGAGCTAAAAAGGAAGATAGGGAAGGTATTTCTAAGAGGGGATACAATAATCTTAATCTCGCCACAATAATAAAATGACAAAAGGAACTTCTTCTATGGGTAAAAAGTCCGGAAAAAGGACTCAGGTTATTAGATGTAGAAGATGTGGCAAAAAAACTTACCATAAATCAAAGAAGATTTGCTCAAGTTGTGGATATGGAAAATCAAAAAGGCTGAGAAGCTACAGTTGGCAGAATAAGGCAGGGATAGTAAAGAAACAAAAGAATATCTTGAGATCCAAAAAAGGAAACCACAGATTTCCAAAATAATTAACTTTATTAAACTATAATTAATTCTAATTTATTAAGAGGGAGTGCCGGAGCGGTCAAACGGGCTGGATTTTGAAATCTTTCATAAAAAAGATTCAGAAGGCTTAGCTTAGGAGTTTGACTGAGACACCCAGTTCCTGACTCCCTCAAATCATTTTATTAATGCATGTCTCCCGCAAATTTTTCTAAAATTAAGGCATTATCTAAGAAAAAAGATTAAGCGGCCAACATCTCTTCTCTCTCTAGCTCTTCTTTAATTTTCTGATGCGCAGTTTCCCAAAAGAAGTCTCTAAATTTTTTAACAACAGGATTTTTTAAATTAAGTTCATACATTTTAGCTTTCCCAACAACCCTTGTTTGTACAACTATCTTATTTATTTCTAACTTATTCCAGAATAATTTTAAAGTAGCATATCCAACGCCTGAATGTTTAGCAATATCTGTCATACTATAATCAAAGTCTTCATGAACTACTAAAAAATCCAAAACCCTGTTTATAGGATTGCCCCCAAATACCTCCAAAAATATAGATTTATTTTCCATGGTAAAAGTAAAGAATAGTCTATTTATAAATATTTCTATTCTTAGCCAATATAGGACATTAATATGAATAAAAAGAATTAAATATTTTTTTACTAATCTATTATAAATGGGAAGAAAAATATCAGAATCAGAGTACAATAAAATAAGAAATCAAGTAATCAAAAAATTATATTATCAAAAAGACTTTAGCAAAGGGCACCTTCTTTATGAAAGATTAACATCTGGAATCCCTTCTCATTTGAAAGGTTTTGTGGATGAAGTTTTAAATGATTTAATTAAAGAAGAATTAGTTATCTTTTATGGAAAAACAAAATATGGCAATGCTTATCAGTTAAATATTAAAAAATTAAAAGAGATTATTGAAATTATCGGTTGAAAACCCAAACTAAAAATAGAACTTAAAATTAAGATTCAAAAACAAGGTCACGCTTCGACTTTCTCTGGGGATGCATGCCTCCCGCAAAACTAAGAAAAAGTTTTCATAAACCAAATTCTGTAAATACTAACAAAAAACAAAAATAACAAACCTAAGATTAAAAGAACAAGATAATTCTCACCTATTGAATAATTTAACAGCCCCATAAACAAAATAGATACGGAAATTAACCAAAGAGTGATATACCCTAAAAAAACAAAAATTAAAAGATAAGATCTTTTTAGTAATTTCAAGTACTCCTTTCCTTTTATCTGCAGATAAGACAAAAAAGTAAGATAAGCCATTAACAGAAAAATCAGAATTAATACCCAATTGTTTAATTCATTTAATATTAATAAAATAAATAAAACATAGGTTATCAGGCTTGTAACAAAAAAGTACAGTAAGTAAAGTCTCTTTTTATTTAAGTAATAAAAGTTTAAACCCTGAAAGGTAAAATAAATCAAAAATATCACTACAGGGGTTATTATCAAAAAGATAAAAGCTGTATTCGCAATATTGCTTACATCCTTTATCAAAGTTTCAGCAGCTAAAGAATTAACATTAGGGTCTATTGCGTTTATTTGAGGCACATAAGTGCTGATTAATACCAATAAGCCCTTTAGTCTTAATTTAGCATATACCAAGAATAATCCTAAAAAAACAACAAAGCCTATATCTAATAGGTAAGTCCTAAGAATGTTTTTTTTGATAAAATCTTTAAGCATTTTCAGGTGACAATGGAAAAATTCCATCCCTTTCTTTTTCAAAAAGCTCATCCAAAACAGTGATCTGCACATTAATCCTTTCTAAGAGACGCTCCTCAGCCTCGCCATTTTTAATATTAGCAGAGCCATCTGGACTAATATACCCAATTTCAGCATCCCACAAAGCATTCACCTTAAAGATAGGGTAAGTACTTCCAATTTTATCATTCTTGATGTAGTACGTGTTACTTAGTCCTATCCCATTTAGCCTAATATGTAGAATTGAATCGCCAAAACCAAGACGAGGACGCTGGTAGTTAAGAGAGAATGTATTCTTATCACCCTCACCAAGACCAAAAGTTTCTCTCAATGATTCAACAGTAGGGGAGTTTACATCCTCATTCATCTTATCTGCTTCAGTGGAAGAAGTTGCAGAAATGCATTGATTATTACTCCAGGTACAATCAAACACACAAGGGTCCCATTTCTCACATTCATCTTCATCTTTATAAACAGAACATTGTGATCTTTGAACAGCTTGAGAACTACACGAGTAACAAGAGTCCGGAAGGGGATTGGTATCATAATAACAACTTCCAGTTCCTTTAGCTCTTTGGTGGCATATGTTTACTCTATCCCAAGGAGTAAAGACAGTGTTAAGTGTATTCTCAGAACAAGAATTAGTGTCTGATAGCTTTGACTCTCTTTCCTTCCTGCATTGCTCCTGAGTTAAACCACTTGTTTCTATAGTGCCCTTATCATAACACTTTTCTTTTTGGTTTATACAATAATATACTCCATCAGCTCCACAAAGAGTGAACTTATCCACATTCTCAGCTTCACTAGCCATAACCTCAGCAACTTCTTTTGCTCTTCTTTCAGAATCTTCAATTCTTGCATTTTCATTAGCTAAATATAAATAAGCTTGCCCTATTCTTAGCTGAGCTAAAGCTCCAAAATCAATTGATTTTACAGAAACATATCTAAGTCCTCCTCCATCATCTTCATAGCCAATAATATAATCTTTAACATAGTTCCAATCACTTAGTATAATATCATCATGTATATGGCCTTGTAACAAATTATTTTTTCCATTATAAATTCCAGCAAAATCTACATTCCTTAAGTCAGTCACAAGTCCCCCTTTTTCTTCATCATATTTCTGTACAATATTCCTAACATTCTCATCTATCAACAGTTTATTATTCAATCTAACTGTAGTAGTATCAATCCAACAGCTTCCTAAATTGATTTCTTCTTCATCTTTTCCACAAGTCCCAACAACTTCCCACCTTCCTTCTAATCCTCCTTCACCAGGATTACTTACACTACAGACTCTCACAATACCTCCAGTAACATCTCCAAAGCTTGTAGGG
>JAGVZJ010000052.1 GCA_018302725.1 Candidatus Woesearchaeota archaeon
GTACATATTTTATCTTTACATCCGCTTCCTATTGGTTTACATCTATCAGTAGGACATGCAGAAGCACTAAAGGTGCTACAAGCAGCTGTTGTTTGTTGAACTGCAGCTGCTTTAGTAACTTGCAAAGTGTAAGTTCCTACAAAGTTGGTAGGATCACTATGATCACTAACAGCAATAGTACAACTCCCTTCTTTAGCCCCTCTTATTAACACAGGGTTAGTTACAACAGGTCCTTCTCCTGCATTTCCTGTGGATCCATAAACTATAAAGCAATCCTGGTCAGTAGCTCCATTCTCTTTTAATATCCCCCATCTAAATGAGGTAACAGAATTTGAACTTGCTATAAGAGTCGCAACAAAACCTCCTGCCTCAACTACAGTTTTATCTGAAGTAATCGATATTGTAGAAGGTATAGGTTGTGCTGGTCTTTGAGAAACATCTGGAGCAACCTCTGGAGTAGGAATATTTATACTTACTTCATCTGAAAACTTCACAGAATCATCAGATGGACTACTAGTTGTGCTTAATCTAGCCCCAACTTTGTAAGTGTAAGTTTTCCCTTGTTGTGCTGTAGTATCTGTGTAACTACAAGAAGAAGTACACTTTATCCCTGCTTGTATAACACTTCCATCTCTCCAGACATCATAAACTAATTGAGGTAAAGCAGCTCCCCTTGTTCCAATTCCAAATAAATTCTTGAAGAAATTTGCTATTGAATCAAAGAATCCCGCATTTCCTGTTATTTGGTTTTCTAAGACTACCGCACCTGCTAGACGACCAGTACCTGATGTAGTTGTTACAAGTTAGTATTACATTGTTGTTGCTTAAACTTGCTTTTAGATTTGAAGGGGGGATTATTACTGGTTGAGATGTCCTCTCTGGTTCAGGTTGCTCTTCCTCTTCAGCTTGGACTGGAGTTGATCTTTCAGTAGGCAATTGAGATTGAGTTTCTTCCCCTGCTCCATTTAAATCTGGTGGGACAGAGTCAGTTGTTTCTACTGGAGACTGTGCACATATATCAACATCACAAAATCCGCTTTGGCATTGGTTATCCCTTGTACAAATCTCATCATCTTGTAAAAGTTGTTGAGCAGCATTTACAGAAAGTATCCCAATTAACAAAAAAACAAGAGATAGAGATAAAATTACACCGCCTTTTTTCCAATCCATAATGGTAGAAGTATAACCCCCCTATATATAAAGATTTTTATTAGCTAGAATTTATCAAAGGCGTTAGTAACTTCTTCATCAGTCCAGCCTTTAGCTCTTAATGCATTCCTTACCTGCATTTTTGTAAAACCTTTTCTTAAAGAACTCTTAATATATTCTTCTAACTTTCTGTTATTTCTTGTAGAACTACCACTAACCTTAAAGTTATACGCACCTAGTTTAGGAGATTTTGGTTTTGAAAAATAAAGGTAGTACGCTGCAAAAGCAATTAATACTATTACAATTACTAGTATCAAAACAAATACCCAGGTACTTAAACTTGGAGGGGTACTGTCTGGATTAGTGGGGTCAGATCCTCCCAAAAATTCTTTTATATTACTATAGCCATCACCATCTAGATCATCCTCTGGGCCAGATGCTAAACCACCAAAGAACTGTCTCTCCCACTCATCTTCTAGCCCATCAAAATCAATATCAACTGCCTGCCCAGATACACATAATACATTACTAGTACAGTCAGAATCGCTACAATCTGTAAGTCCATCACAGTCATTATCTTTTCCATCCTTGCATATTTCTGCCTTTGCACTTACAGCTCCCTGACATTGTCCGCTCCATCTTCCATTGACACAGGCTTCAGTTCCTCCGCTACACTCCCCTATATTCACTCCGCATAATCTTGTTTGTCCTGTAGTACAGGCAGCGCTGCAATCAGGATCCTGGTTATCAACAAGGCCATTACAATTATTATCTATTGTATCGCTGCATATCTCTGCAGCGGTAGGATACACATTTGCGTTTGAGTCATTACAATCTGCAGGTCTACAGCTCCCATCTTTGTCTCTATCTATGCATCCCTCTCCTTCTATATTCAAAGATTCGCTAGCAAGTTTACATTGCTCATCCTCATTCCTGTCTTCTGAAACTTTCACATATGCTCTATACTTATTATCCTCATCAACAGTTCCAGGAATAGTTAGTTTAAAAGTAAAGTCTTCAGTGGCTGATCTTCTGATTTCAGCACTTTGTTCATCATCAACAACAACATCTCTATCATCCAAATCATATAATATAACCTCAACATTTACATCCCTAGCTTCAAGTAAAGACTTAACTTCTACATCAATTTCTATATCATCTCCAATCTTGTACTTGCTTTTATCAATATCAAAGTTCCTTATTTCCAATCCATCCCCTATTACTCCATCTTCACAGAAGTCAACATCAACAACATTGAATCTCTCAGTTAATGTTGCATTACCCAATGCAGAATTTGGTGGGGCGTTACATGCACTACCTACAAAGCAGGTAATAGTCTGATTTGCCTTTGCAACATTTCCAACATCACAGTTTTCAAATAAAACTCCATTAGACAAAATAGACTTGGTATTACAATTAGTTTCTGCAATCTTTCCATTTATACAATATTGTAAACCATTATTAAGATCTGCAGATTGCCCGCCTAAAGTAACCTTACAAACAAAATCTATATCTGTTCCAATCAATACATCCCTTATTGGAGGAACCACAGAAGCTATGTTTACATAACTTCCAGTACAATCCTTGTCTAATTTGTCTATAACCCTATCTCCATCATCATCTACATTATTGTCACAAATTTCATTAGTTGTAGTTCCTGTTTGGATGATTACAGACGCATCATAAGTCCTCCCCCTGCTATCAATAATGCCAACCCTGCAAGTTCCAACAGTTAAAGCCCTAACTTCAAAGGTGTTTCCTGGACTAGTAGAAGGACTAATAAGTTCACAAGAGCCTCCTGCTTCAGCAAGAATTCCTGCACGGTACGGGGTAACCCCCCCTGCAATAGTAAGGATGCTTGTTTGCCCCACATTAATAGTTGCAGGAGCTGAAACAACACTGATAGGTGCAATAACATTTAGAGGATAAACAGCAACATACTTTCTAGGATCTGTACTGGTATCATCGCTAACAGCAATTTGGCAAGTTCCAGGACTCTTTCCTCTTATAGGTGCTCCAAAATTAACATACGGCCCGCCATCTTCAGTTCCATGATGGACAATAGTACAAATAGGGTTGCTAGGATTATAATTTAATAGCCCCCATCTAAATTTAGTCACAGTCTGTGAAGCAGCAGTAAGGGTAACAGACTGCCCAACCTCTACTGTATCAGAAGATGCAGTTATAGTTATAGGTCTCTCTTCTACAACTCTTGCATCAGATTTAACTATACATGCGCCTCCAACTACCTCACATCTACCTGTTGGACACAAATCAACATTAATTGTACTGCATGCGCTTGCAAGTAGATCAGCAAGTACAAGGAAGTCATCAGAGTCAACTTGGTAGTTTCAAAATGCTGTGTAAATAATGTTCCATCTGTTCCTGAAACATCTGAACCAGAAACAGTAATATCTACTCTTCCATCTTTATTAAAGTCTAAAACCCCATATGTTGGCTGTCCTGCAGCTGGAATGTTAATGCTTGCTTCATTTGAGAACTTCACAGAAGTGCCTGAGAATGCTTCAGTGCTTGCTCTTACTCCAACCTTATAGGTGTAGGTTTTCCCTTGTTGAGCTGTAGTATCTGTATAAGTACATGTATCTCTGGTAACTGAACATGGTACTGATTGCTCCAAGACATTATATGCTCCACTTCCTTCCTTTCTCCATACATCATAAACTAATTGAGGTAAAGCAGTCCCTCTTGTTCCAATTCCAAATAAATTCTTGAAGAAATTTGCTATTGAATCAAAGAATCCCGCATTACCTGTTATTTTATTTTCATAAACAGCTCCCGTTGTAACTGTATTTATAACATCACCAAGATTCCATGATAGTATTACATTGTTATTGCTCAGCCTTGCTTGTAGATTTGAAGGAGCAACAATCTCTGTTGTATAAGCAGTTTGTTGAACTTGTTGTATACTAATTGAAATATCCTTAACCTTAGCTGGACTGGCATTGTCTGTAACTCTGATCATGCAGGTTCCAGCAGCTACTCCTTCTACTGTAAAAGTACTGCCTCCAACAAAGGCAGTTCCTCCTGCATTTGGAGCTGGAACAACAATTCTACAGATAGTGGAAGATCCTGATAAAGGAGCAACTCTGTAAGTAGGTGTTCCTCCAGATATAGTAGCAGTAGCTCTTCCTCCAACATTTAAAGTAGATACAATATTTATACCAAACTCAGTAGGAACTACAAACTCTGTAGATAGTGAAATTACTTTTCTAAATGCATAAGCAGTACCACTATCTGTTTTCTGGCCCCAAATCCACTTAGCTTCCGTAAATTGGATTGGCCTCTGATCTTGTCTTTTTTTGGAATCTTCGGTAGGTATCTCCCAACTTGAATCATCATCATACCCTGGCAGTTTCCAGTCATCAGAACCTCTAACTTGGCTGTACAATCTAGCTTTCCATGTACTATCACTTTTTGCAACAATTCTTCCATCATGCCAGACTTCAACTAAAACTCCTTCATCATTTCCTTCATCTTTTGCCCACACCCCTATAACATCTCCATTATTCAAATTAAGGTTATGCACATAAGCCCTATCCCAATGTTTTCCGCTTTTAACTTTAACATTATTGACATAAAGCTCAAATTTGTCATCTGCAGTTATTCTAATAACAGAGTTCGTACCTCCCTCTCTCTCAGTAGAAGGAGTCTGGCATATTGTAGGTGCATCATTACCTCTATAGCTTGGGTCTGAATCACAGAAATTGCTCTGGCATTCATTATCATCTCCACAACTAACCCCATTTAATTTCTCGCCCTGACCAGAAGAAGGTACTAAAGAAGGTACTACTTTCCTAAAGCTATACCAATTATGGTCATCAGTAATCCTATCCCATATCCAGTTAGCGCTTGTAAATCCAGATGGCCTATCCCCCAGTTCTTTTTGATCATTCTCAGTTGGTACTCTCCATCCACGGTCATCATACTCCGCATTAATTCTCCAACCATCGCCATCCTCTCTTGATAATACCTTAACTTTCCATGTACTATCACTTTTAACAACCAATCTTCCATCAACATAACCTTCAAATAAAACTCCTTCATCATTTCCTTCATCTTTGGCTGAAATTGCGATTAAATCTCCTGGATTTAATCTTTTATCATAAACATATCCCTTTCTCCATTCAATCCCTTGCCCAATTAATTCCCCATTTATGTACAAAGAGTAAATATCATCTGCGGTTACTCTTACATAAGTCCCACCTCCAGTTATAGCGCTGATACCTGCTTCCGAATTAGGGTTTATATTAAAAGTCTTCCTGAATAAGCGGGTGCCTTCCTCTGTGCGATAATTCCACATCCATGTTGTGTCTTGGGAAAATATATTTTTTCTTGCACCATAAGTAACTTGTGCTTTATCATCTTTCTCTCTTGTATTCCTAGCATCTGTCCATGAGGACTCATCGAGAAGTATTCTATTATTCCAATTATCAGGCCTATCTGCATAATAAGTTTTCCATGTACTATCACTTTTTGCAACAATTCTTCCATCATGCCAGACTTCAACTAAAACTCCTTCATCATTTCCTTCATCTGTTGCTTTTATAGCAATTAAGTTTTCTCCATAAATCAATTTCCCAGTTATATCCACATATTCGGCGCCTGTCCATTTACTGCCTTCTTTTATTTTATTTCCATTTAAATAAAGAATATAACTATCATCCGCAGTTATAAGAACGCAGGAGCCTGATAGACATGGAAATGTGGGATTTGCGCCTCCAACAACACCCCCAAAAGGATTCTTAAAATATTTTGCAATACCATCTAGAAAACTATCTCCTGTAACATAATTATTTGCAACACCAGTAGCTAACCCAGTATACTGAAACTGCTCATCAAAAGAATTAAAGATTACTAAAGCACTCAAAAGTACCAAAAAAACGAACAGATGTTCTCTTTTTATACTATCATAAAATCTCAATAATTTTCACCCCTACA
>JAGVZJ010000001.1 GCA_018302725.1 Candidatus Woesearchaeota archaeon
TGCTGATCTTTTTGGAGTTACAGAGGAGAGAACTAGCTTTAACAGCCAAGCTGGATCAACTGTTAGTTTATTAAGCTCAAAGATAAGATTGTCATTTAGCGCAACAGAAACTGTAAATACAGATATAAGAGGGAGATACTTATCGTTTAATCCAAAGAGCAGCAATGTCGGAGGAAAGGTTGGGTTGAACTTTGTTGACTTGACAAGTACACAGAGTTTAACAGGCAAAGTTAGCCAACTAGTTATTAAGGTAGGTTATGATGATCAAGATGTTCAAGATCTAGGGTTAGTAGAAAATAGTTTAAGAATGTATTACTTCAATGATGGAACCAATGACTGGGAGTTATTAACAGGATCTGTTGATACAGTAAATAACCTTGTTACAGGAATAACCACTCATCTTTCAGTTTATGGATTATTTGGAGATAATGTGGTAACTACATCTCCAGATACTGATACAGATGCTGGTACAGGGGATGGGACCGCTGCTGGAACTGGAACTGCTTCAGGTGGAAGAAGGGGTAGTTCTACTAGTGCTCCAGGATGCAATACTCTTTTGGTGCAGAACTCCCAAGATGGAGATTGTAAGAGAATTTGTGAATATACTATAGAATTCTGGCAAAGTAAAGGATATAACACAGTTAGTGAATGTGCAGATGCTGTTCCAACACCTCCAGTTGGAGGAGATATCCCTACTGTAGATGATTATTATAGTACAGGAGTGGACCAATCTAATGTTGATAGAGATCAAGATGGAATGATTGATGATCTGGAGATACAATACTTTGGTACTTTAGGCCAAGGATTTGATGATGACTTTGATGGCGATGGAGTTTCTGATGGCAGAGAATTAGCAGATGGAACAGACCCAACTAACCCTGATGAATTTAAGGAAGGCGGGGGAATTGGAACTGTATTGTTGATAATTATAATACTAGTGCTAATTGGTGCTGCAGGGTCTATTTTATGGCTAAAAAAACAAGGTAAAATAGGAAGTATCAGTTCTTTTAATAAAGTAAGCAGCAATGTCAGTCTAACGAGCCAAGAAAAGAAGATTGTGAGGTATATAGAGGAGGCTAGATTAGCTGGAATGAGCACTTCTGTGATAAGAGCGAACCTTATTAAAGCAGGGTGGACCAGGGAGCAAATCAATAATGCCTTTTATTCTTTGAAATAAGAACTATAAAAAGTTTTAAATATCAAAGACTTTTATTTTTATTGATGAAAAGAGCGCAATCAAGTGCAAGCAATGTTGCAGTTTTAGTTTTTCTTATAGCAGTTTTTATGGCTTTATTTGTTCTACTATTGCCGTCAGAAGATAGAAATGAATTATTAAACAGTAATCTTGATGGGGATGATGATAGCTCTAGTGAAACCTTTCTTTTAACTCAATCTCCTGGGTTGCTAAAACCTTCTTCTGATGATGAAACTATACATAAGATAGATTCTGTGAATTTATTTTTGAGAGATGAACCATCTGTGTCTGATTTAGCCACCAAACTTATAGTAAGCCGGGGGGTATTTAGCTCTAATATAAGAAAACTTTCATTTAAAGCGGAGGATACTGAAAACCTTGAAGATATCAATCTCTTTTTTACAGTTGAAGAGGGAGATGGAAATATCATAATCACTTTAAATGACGTGGAAGTCTTTGTTGGTCAGGCTAGTGGATTACAAAATATTGTGTTACCTAAAAATCTTTTACAAGAGGTAAATACAATTAAGTTTGAAGTTTCAAGCCCTGGGATAAATATATTTAAATCAAATGAGTACACCTTAAGAGATGTAAAGGTGAGACAGAGTTTTGAAATTGTAAATACTAAGGAAAAAAGAAGAATTGTCTTAAGTGCTGCAGAGAAAGGGAATGGTAAATTAAATTACAGGTTATTCTGTAATAGTGCTGCTGATATAAGCAGATTAAGAATTTTCTTAAATGGAAAAGAGCTAAGCGATGAAGTGATAACTTGCGGTTCAAGCGAGAAAGAAGCTGAAATAGACTCAAATGATTTGGATGAAGGAGAGAACGAATTTATCTTTGATATAGACAAAGGAGATTACTTGATTAATGATATTGAACTTACCGTAAAATCTTCTGAAGGAGGAAGCATTAATTACAAGTTTGCTGTAAGTGAAGATGATTTTGAGGATATCAAAACAAGGAATAAAGATGTTGAATTAGATATTCAGTTTAGTGATGATGATGAGAAGAAATTTGTTTTTGAAATAAATAACAATGAATTTACAATAGACATAAAGGATAATGAATACAATCAAGATAACTTGGGAAGGTTTATAGAAGAAGGGAACAATGTGTTTAAAATAACCCCCCAAAGTGAGTTCAATATTGACAAGCTTGATCTAATTTTGAAATGAAAAAATGGCTGATAAAGAATATGATGATCCGTACTGGAGAACTACAGCTAGAAAAGGATATGAAGGGGCTAGACGAGTTGGAGGAGCTATTGCCAGGGGCCCAAGAACAGATATTCGAGAAATTATAAGAATACCCTTTGCACCAGTTATAGGCCTTTCTAAGTGGGTATTATGGATCATAGGTGTAGTTCTTGCAATTGTTATTGTTGTGGGCATCTTGATTTTCGTTGTTCAATCCGGGAGACAGGGGGTTACTGATATTGCTGGGTCTAGGGCATATGCTTTTTTGGCAGAAATTCCTGGTTTTGAAAAAATATTTCCAGCTATAAAAGAAGCTTCTGAGGTTGTTGTAGATCCTTCAAGTGCTATTGTTAAAACATCAAATAATGATTGGAAATCCACAGTTGAAGCTACTGAGACGGATGATGAACTTGGTTTATCTTTTACCCACCTTCAATCTAACAGAGACCTTTATTTTACTACTGAAATAATAGAAGCAAGCGCTAGCTTAGCAATAAAAGTTCCAAAGGTTGAAGGGGGGGATAATGAAGCGTCTAGAGTTACATTTGGATGCTTAGGAGAGACAAATGGCGAGGTTAAAGAGGGAATGATTACACCTAAAGAGAAAGTGATTTCAAAAGGGGAACTGACTTTTGTTGATGTGAAATGTAAATTTCCAGAGAATACATTTACTATTGAATCTGGAGTTGTTCAGTCAAATAACCAGCTCCAGAGTTTAAAGATTAAGTTTTTTGTAGATTATGATTTTAGTTCATTTACTTTTTGGCCGGTATACACTAAATCTGATGAAAAGATTAGAGAAGACAGGCTTTTAGGAAATGATCCTTTTGAGAATGTGAATGATAAGATTAGTAGGTATATCAGAGACAGGGAGAAAGGCATAGTTGCTAGCGAGGCATCAAAAGCGCCAATGAGATTAATTTTAGGAGGGGTAGGCCAACCTTATGGTGAAAAGGGTGCTGGGGAGGAAGGGTTTAACTTTTTAGGTGTTTCTTTTGAAAAGTATGGAAGGTATGCTCCGAGCGGGGTTCAGGGAGGAACTGTAAGGGAAATAAAGGATATAAAACTAAGGATACCTGAAAATTTTGCTTTAAACACAGGAGAAGGAGATTTTGTAGAATCTAACGATGATGTTAGTAAGCTAAACAAAAAGGAGTACATGATTAAAAAAGAGGAATTAGCTAAACTCAACTCTAGGTGTGAAAGACTGGGAATTAAAAAAGAGGAGTTACCAGGATATTTGAGTCAAAAATGTTTTGACGCTCTTTCTGATGAGGATTTTACGACGAGCACTTCATTCAGAATTGAGTTTTTAGAAGCAGAAGATTTAAGTGTAACGGAGTTTACTGCAAGAGCAGATTATTTATATGAAACCTATGATACTTTGCTTGTTAACTTAAGGAGGCAAGAGACAGTTGCTTAAAATGAAAAAATTGTGGGTTGTACTCTTATTGTTTTTGGTGGCAGGATGTAGTCAAGTAGGACCCAGAATGGGAGAAAAAATAACAGGAAACCCTGATGGGCTGAGAATTGAGTTTTTACAGTTACAGCCTCCTACAATTATAAGGGAGAATCAAGATGTCAATGTCGGGTTAAAATTAACAAATAGCGGGGTTTGTGATATCTCTTCAGAAGTTTGTGTTTCAGATACATTGAGTAGTGTATGGGGGGGTATAGGCGAACAATGCCAGTCCCTGAATTTGAACGGAATTGAATTAGTGGCAGGGAAAGTGAGCAGTGATACAACTGAAGTTTATTTTAACTTTGAACCTTATACCAACCTGGATAGGGATTTGTCTACCACCGTCATAGCTAAATCAAAGTATAGATGTGAAGTTTCAGCAGGACCTCAGTTATGCGTTAAAAGATTGGTGGGAGAAGATGAAAAAGAATGCGGTTCATTTGAAACAATTACAGGTACAGGATTGGAAGCGACTATTGCTCCAATAACCTTAGGAAAGGTGGAGAAGCAACTAATCCCTGAAAGAGGAGGTATAAATCTTATTGCAGACATTACACTAAAAAAGATGAATGAGGGGGAGATTGTTGGGGAGATTGATCCTTCTGTACTAAGTGAAAAAGGAGAGGCATTTGCCTTGAGGCATACCCCTATTAGATTTGAAACTGATTATTTGGGTTATGGTCTTATGGACTGCAAGAATGTGGAAAATGGTGTATTCTTGTGGAGAAAAGACAGGAATGAAGAAACAATAAGCTGTGAACTATTCCTTGGAGATGTTGATTTTGTGGATAACCCTCTTGATGTTAGGTTAGGTTACGAATATGAAAATTTAAACTCTTTGAGCCTGAGTATTTCAGATGTAGATAGACAAAGATAAATATTTAAAGGAGTAAATAATAAATAAACCAGGTGTTACAATGAAAAAATACTATACGTTGTCCATTTTAATGATACTCTCATTATTGCTAGTTGTAGGCTGCAACAAAGATGATACTAAAAAAGCCGGTACATTTTTTGGAGGTATAGATGGGGTGAGTATTGAATTTGAAAAATTAGCCCCTCCTACCCAATTTGGTCAAGATGATTCTGTTTCTATAAAAACTATATTGAAAAATAAGGGAGAATTTGATTTACAAACAGGAAAAGCAAAGGCTAGAATTTTTGGAATTAACCTTAATAATTTTGGTTTGACAAGTGATTACAAGGGTACTGAAGGTTCTTTGAGGGCAAGAGGAGAATTCTCTGAACAAGGAGGAGAACAGGTGATAGACTTTGGAAATGCAAGATACAACCAGATTATTGTTAATTCTCAGGACTTTACAATAAGAGCAAGAGTTTGCTATCCTTATCAAACAAAAGCATTAGTGGATGTTTGTATTACTCCTCTAATAGCTAAAGAGGGTGATAAAGGAGTTTGCACTATTGATGGGCAAAAAATTAAGGAAAGTGATATTTCCAGTGCACCAGTGCAAGTTACAGAGGTTACAGAGGAGATAAGAGGGAGTGATCAAGTAAGATTTAACATAGGGATAGAAAATAAAGGTAAAGGAAATGTATTTTTACCAGACACCACTTGTGAACAAACAGAAGAAGGAGCAACAAGGGTTGCGATGGTTGATAAATTAGAGGTAGATGTTTTGAACCCTTCAGAAGTCCAGTGCGACTTTAGAACTTCAGAGTTGTCCAGTAGGGGAATTGTGGAGTTAAATGGCGGCAAAACGGTCTTGAGTTGCTTTACTACTGCTACAGACAGCTATGAAGAAAAGCTGAATATCAGGTTGAATTATGTATATCTAGATGAAACTAGCGTTCCCATCACTATTTTTGAATCAACTAAATAAGTTTATTAATTAGTCTACTTTTTTTGCTTTATGGAGTTTATAGCTGATTTGCAATTACATTCTAGGTTTTCGAGAGCATGCAGCAAGTCTATAAACTTTGAAAACTTAGAAAAGTATGCTAGGATTAAGGGGATAAATTTACTTGCTACAGGGGACTTTCAGCATCCGATATGGAATTCTGAAATCAAAAAATACCTGACAGAGGATGATAAGGGGATATTATGGAGTAAGACTAAATTTCCGTTTTTATGGAGCACTGAGATTAGTTTGATGTATAGTGATGAGAGAAGAAGGGCTGTCCATTTGCTTTTATTTTCCCCAAATGAGGAAGTATCAGACCAGATAATTGAGGTGCTAAGCAAAAGAGGAAGACTTGATTATGATGGAAGACCTATTTTTGGCATGTCTTCTCCTGAGCTTGTGGAAATAATGAAGGCAATAGATGAAAGAATAGAGATTATTCCTGCTCATTGTATGACTTCTTGGTTTGGGGTCTTTGGAAGCAAGTCAGGATTTGACTCTCTAAAAGACTGTTTTAAGGAAAAAACCAACAAGATACATGCTGTAGAAAGCGGATTAAGTGCAGATCCTTCTATGCTATGGAGGTTAAAAGAGAATGTAAATATTGTAAGCTTTAGTGATGCACATAGCTTTTGGCCTTATAGACTAGGCAGAGAGACTACTGTTTTTGATTTTAATAGTTTGAGTTATGAAAATATTGCAAGAGCCATAAGGACTGGAAAGGGATTAAAAAAAACTATAGAAGTGTTCCCTGAATATGGAAAATATCATCTTGACGGGCATAGGAATTGCAACTTTAGCTGTGATTTTGAAGAGAGCAAAAAGTTAAATAAAATATGCCCTAAATGTGGAAAAGAGATGACTATAGGGGTGGAATACAGAATAGAGGAATTAGCAAAAGAAAATAAGGGGTACAAACCAGAAAATTCAATAGACTTTGTTAAAGTGGTACCATTGCAAGAATTAATTTCTACGGTTTATAATATTAAACAGTTAAATTCAAAAAAAATAGCTGGTGTTTACAATGCTTTGATAAATAAATTTGGTGATGAATTCAAAGTTTTGTTAAATGTGCAGGAAGCTGAGTTAAATAATGTGATTCCTGAGAAACTAACAAAAGTTATCTTATTAAATAGAGCTGGTAAATTAAGCATCTCACCAGGCTATGATGGGGTTTATGGCAAGGTCATATTAAAAAACAGTGATAAAATCTCTACACAGAAGAATTTAGAGGATTTCTAACCTATATAGCTTACTTTATCTTGAGATGCAGACATGGCCTTGGTTAGGCTGCTTAATGTTTTGGAAGAAATTTCAATTTCTTTTTCTAAACTTTCGATTTCTTTGTCCAGTCTTTTTGTGTCCAAATTTAAGTCCAGGTGTTTGTTTAAGATGTTCAAGATTTCTTTTGCGCCCCTAACCCCTATATATGTAGGGTGTCCGAATGTTTGAGCTAATAAAACAATTCCTGGAATTTTTCTATTTGATGCAAGCCCCACAAGAAGACCTGAAACTCCGATGATAGGACCAACTACTCCGAAGATATTATTGTCTAACCCCTTTGTTTTGTACTTCTTTATGATAGACTTGTCATTAGCAGTACAATAGACCTTAGGTTTTTCAGGAACTTTTGGCAGTCCTATGCCTCCTAGAGTGATTATCTCTTTTCCTTTGTATCTCTGAAATATGTCCAGTACTGTTTCACAAAACATATAGCATGACTTTTCGTCTAATGGCTGGATGTCCCCTGCTAATAAAATAAGATCATTTTTTTTATTCTTTTTGTAATACAGCTCTATCTTCGGTAAGTCTACAAGATTATTTTCATTGACAAAAACCGAATGTGGAAAATTTGAAGAGCTTATCTCAATTATTTTTTCTGCACCTATTGAATCTATCATAAAATCTACCGCTATCTTGCCAACATTTCCAATTCCAGGGAGACCTTCGACAAGAATTGGCGATTTTAATTTAGGTCTTTTTAATTCCTTTATTTTAAATTCCATTTCTTTTTAGCCTTGTTTTATATTTCAATCTCCATTCTCCGTATGGGTCATGGGGGGAATACTTTGCAGGTTTTGGAGATTCCGCTTTGGAAGAACAGCTGTTGCATACGGGCATTAGGGTGTATTTAAAGCATTTGCTGCATCGCAAAATCTCTATTTTACTCATTTTCTTTTGAACTCTAGCTCTACTCCCAGTTTTTTTGCAAAGTTTGTTGCTGATGTTGTCACATCTTTTAATCTGTTTTCGGCCTCTTTGTAATCTGCTGCTTCAATTAGCAACCTATAATTTGGCGCTCCTAAGTATGATAATGAAACATTTTTAGATTTAATGTGCGCCAGCACTTTTTTAATTTCTTCTATTCCCTGTGAAGAAAAACTTTGCAAGGTTAATTTTGATGATACTGAAACAGAGGGCGGCTGTATCTTTTCTTTTATTCTCTTTGTTAAGACTTTCTCTATTTTTGGATCTATTTTTAAATCTTTAAGAGCTATCTTTTCCTTTACAACATCATAGAAGCAGGGTGTTAGCGACCCATATTCCTCTATCATTTTGCTTCCTGCTTTGTCGTATAATTCTTTGAGCGAAATTTTAAGTTCATCAGCTACATTTTCTAGAATTTTTTCTGCTTTTTGTTCCTGCTTGTATTCTGTTGTTTTTCTTATCTTTTGCGATTGGTTTACCCTCCTGAGGGATAGGTCAATATGTCCTTTTTCTTCGTGTATATTAAGGACTTTACAGACTATTTTTTTATCTTCTTTAACATAGTCTCTAAGATTTCTTATTCTTCCAGGGGCTATCTCTGATATGTGAATCATCCCCTCTTTACCGTATTCTTCAAGTTCAACAAAAATAGAATGAGGAAGTATCTTTTTTACATTACACATTACTAGTTCGCCAATATCCGGAAAGCCTTTTTTCTTGTAAAACATTATTCGAGTACCTCTAGGATTTGGGCTTTTATTTTTGCCTTTCCTCCAGTAGGACTAGCTAATGTAGAACTGCAAACCAAGCATTTTATTTTTGAAGCGGATTTTCCAAAGATTATCTGCTCATTTTTACATTTAGTGCACCTTAGTTTTACGAATTTGCTTGTTGGTTCTTTGATCTCTATCATTTTTATTGCTCAATTACCAATCTTTTTGTTCTAAACCCCTTGTTTTGAACTGTGGTTTTTTTGCATGTTTGGCATATATACTTTAAGTTTGTTTTTTTAGAAACTTTTGCACCTGTTCTTTTAAACTTTGAAATCGGCGGTTTGGATCCCCATTTTCCTTTATTCCCGAAGCCCTGACCTCTTCCTCTTTTTCTTGCTCTTTGAATTGAACCGTGTTTTAGGGCTCCTCTTTCCTTTCCCTTAACTTCTGCTATCTTTTGGGTGGTATAATTTTTACAGTATTTACAGTATTTTCTTGTGGTTTTTGGGAGTTTCATATTTCTTCTGCTCTTTTGTTTTTGATTAGCAGTTCTGCTACATCTGATGGCAAATCTGCTGTATTTTTCTCTTCAAAAGGTCCATACTTCTTCTTATTAGACCCAACAAATTGAGGTACTGGATTTATAAATCGGACGCTTTTTAAATCTTCCCCTTCTTTTTTCTGTTCCTGTTCTTTTATTGAAGGCGGTTCTTTATTAAGCACCTTTTTCAGGATATTTGCTCTGTAAAAATTTAAGCTTTCAACTACGTTTCCATACATCTCCTTCTCTTCTTTTATCATACTGGAAGTGTTTAATGAGCCGGATCTTGAGCCAATTAATGCAAGTTTTACTATCTTATTTTCTCTCTTTTCATACAGTTCTTTAAGCATTTTTTTAATATTTTCAAGCTGCCTAGCTGTTTTATCTATCTCTCTTTCTGCAAAGATTGAATCTTTCTGCTTTTGGGACTCTAATATTGCTGCTTTTTCATGGAGGTAGGTGGTCACATCCTGGATAAAGCCTTCAGGTATTTTTTGCAGTTCTGGATATATCTTCTCCTTCCTTAAAATATCATAAATTCCTTCATATGTTATCATATTTGCCATCTTATTTAGTAATATTGATAATTTTAAAAGTTTATGTAAGTTACTATTCTTATGTATAAAATAAAACAGTTTCCTGAAGATTTTTTTGTTGAGGAGATAGTGAACCTGAATTTGGGCAAGAAAGGCAGCTATTGTTACTTCATGATTGAAAAGAAAAATTGGAATACAAAAGATGTTGTTAAGATAATTGCTAAGAGGCTAAGGATTAGAGAAAGAAGGATAAACATAGCAGGAATTAAGGATAAGAACGCTGTTACAAAGCAGTACATCTCTGTTTATAATGTAAACCCCATTAATGTGGAAAAAATCAAGATAAAAGATGTAAATATACAATTTGTCGGGTTTGGAGATGAAAGGATAAGATTAGGACAAGCTGAAGAGAATAGGTTTAGAGTGATTGTGAGGAATTTAGAACAGGAAGGAAGAAATGTAGAGTTTATTGAAAACTATTTTGATGACCAAAGATTTGGAGGGAGAAATCATTTATTAGGAGAGGCTTTAGTTAAAAAAGAATTCAGAAAATTTTGTTTTATGCTGAGGTTGAAATGGGAAGAAGGAGATTATGTTGGAGCAATACGAAAATTAAAGAAGAGTTTGCTGATATTTTATATAAATGCCTACCAAAGTTTTTTGTGGAACAAGGTGGTAGAAAGATACATAGAAAGGAACTGTTCCAATTATTTTTCTTCTTATTACTCTGTAGGAAGATTTGCTTTTTCCAGTGATAATATAAAAAATTTTAAAATTCCTGTTTTAGGATTTGGAACTAATTTTAATAATAAAGAGATAAAGGGGATACATGAAGAAATTCTCATGAGGGAGGGAATAAAGCTGGAAGATTTTATCTTTAGAGAGATACCTGAGCTTGTAAGCGAGGGGACTGAAAGGAACTTGATTGTAGATGTAAAAAATTTAAAGGTTGAATACTTGAATGATGAAAGGAATAAAGGCATGAAGAAGGCAATATTAAACTTTAGCCTGCCGTCTGGAAGTTATGGGACTGTTGTTGTGAAGAAAATGTTTAACTAGTTTTTTACTGAGAACGTTGTTAATTCTTCCATCTATAATTAAATGAAAGCTAAATCCGAGCATTCCAAAAATCGGAAGAATTGCCATCTTGATAGGCTCCTGCCATAATATTGATCCTAAGATAAATAAAAATATGCCCCAAATTAGGACTGTTTTGTAATTATGAAAAAACTTTCCTTTTTTTGTGTAAAATGGTTTTTTTCTGCCATCTAAGATGTAATAGATAATTACTGGGGCAAAAAATAATAAAGCATATTTTTCGTACCATTTTGATTCAATATTGCTATTCTTTTCTTTCATTAAGAAGTCAGTATCTGGTAGAAAATTACTGTATAGAAATACTATAAGGGCTATCACTAACGATCCAAGTACGTTCGTTTTAAACAAAAATATTCCAGCTAAAATGTACGCTACAACTATTGGTAAACCTATTCTTTTAAATGCCCATTTTAAAAACCCAAAATGTTCTTTAATTTCTTCTTCTATTTTTTGAAAATTTACATAAGAAGGAATTTTTTTTGATATAAGCTCATCCCAGTAAATGCTTAATTTT
>JAGVZJ010000002.1 GCA_018302725.1 Candidatus Woesearchaeota archaeon
ATAATCAACAAAGTTATTACACTTGCGAACCCAGCTGCTTTTTCAGGGGTTATCTCCAAATGAACAGCTTCAATACTCTCGCTTAGTTTTTGATAATCTCTCTCTTTTGGTTTGACGGTTATTATGTTGCCTAAGTTGTTGCATATATTCTCGTAAATACTGCCTCCGAGGCTTAAGGAATCTTTTCTGAATATCCTGTACTCTCTTGAAAAAGCTTCAGGATCATAACTTTCTATATCTTCCATAGAAATATTATCCTTCAATCTATCCTGATACTTTCTTATTATATCATCCTCTTCCATTCTAGAACTTCTTAACCTCTTTTTTTAACCAGTCTTGCCATTCAAACATAATCCTTTTATTATCTAAACTCCCTACTTCTTCCCCTACATTATCCATTATCTGGTGGAAGATATCATTGCTCCTAACTACAAAGTCCGCTTCCAGCAATCTAAAATTCTTCGTCTTATTTGCAGTTTCAACTAGAACTCTCTTTACATCCGCTCTCAATTGGATGTTATCTAAAATCGCATCCCAATTTCCAACAAACTCTTTGACATTGGAAGCTATTGATTTCAAAACATCACTATCCCCATTCAGCAAAGCATCCGTAGGTTTCAAAACATCTTCCTTGACATCATACTTCATCAAATCAACAAACCCGTTTTCTCTTATCGGATCGTCATTCCAGTGTTTCCTTACTTCCGCTATCTGTAAAACTCTTCTCTGCTTTCTCATCCCTGTTTTTACAGGATTGCTTATGACAATTATATCAGTTGCTTTAAATGAAGTCTTTGGAACTTCTAAATCATTTACCACTCTGTCATAAACAGCATAAGGGCTTGCTCCGTGAATAGTCCCTGCAACTAAGTTAGCTAATGCTCCGATTCTCATAGCCTCATACAATGCTTTTGCTTCAGTATTATGTAGTATTAATCCCCCGGTTCCGCCGACAAAATTTTGCATAAAATCTACTGATAAATCATAAACATATTCCCCATCTTCAAGGTTTATTTCTCTTATTTCCTTGACTTCATCTAAATAAAACTCCCCATTAGCAAAAGTCTTAACAAAAGTATCAGCATTTGTCCTATCATCAAAAACAATTTTTTTAAAAAATTCCTTTCCACATGATTTATACTTTCTCAAGTGTCTATAACATCTAATTAGCTTCAAATGTTTTTCAAGTTCTTCTGCATCATAACTAACATTATCAAGGCTAGAGTGAGAAACGCTTCTTTCAATTGTTTCTACTTGGTATTTAACGAAATCAACATTATCAATAAACGTCTTGACATATTTTTTTCCTTTAAATTCAACAATATAAATCGGTTTGTTAGATAAACCATTTCTGCTTTGTCTTAATAGTCTTGCAACAATACCAACGTGCAACAATAAATACATCAAATCATCAGCTAAATCGAAAGAGGTTGTATAATACCTAATAGAACTCCCACTAGAAGCAGAAGAAGTAAAATTGCCATCCCCAGCATATAATCCGCTTAAAAAAGAATAAATTTTAGACTCAGACAGGCCAAAAACAAAAGAGGGAATTCTCTTTTCTGTACTCTTCCTACCACATCCTAACTTCTCTAGCAACTTTACTAGGGGGGAATTGGAAATACAAATCTGTTTAGATATACCTAATCCCTTAGTTTCTCTAACATAAGGATCAATACCAAAAAGTGACTGAGATAACTTTATTACATCAGAAACAATATTTTTGTTATTATTGGATATCTTTACTGAGGATTGTGAGTAGTACCCTTCAGAGATAAAGTATCCTAAAAATCTACAAAAATCTTCATTAACTGGCAATAAAGCCTTTAATGTATTACTTGTTCCATTTTTTATTCTTAAAGACTCAAAAGAAGGTTTCTCATTCGTAATAAGCATTAATTTATTAAACGAAATTAGGGGGATATTTGTTCTCTGGTTTCTTCTATAATAATTATAAATATCCCCACACTTTATACCGCATTCCTCTGTTGTTTTCTTCCAGCCTATTTTAGATATAACCCTTTTAACATCATTTTCAAAATTCTCTACACGAACATTATCCAGTGTATCTAATAGGTTCAAATTATCTATATCGTTATACCCGCAAGGCAGTTTAGCGGGCAAAACAACCTTACTCCCAATATTCAAATCCTTGCATTCTATTGGAAATATCTTAAAGTTATGGGAGGTAAATAAGCTGTGATCTGGAGTTACAGTAATCTCTCTTCCAGTTCTAGTTTTAACTCTTAAAAGTTTCTTTCTCTTAGGATGCTTAACAAATCCATTAAGTCTAGACAATTTCATCTTAAGATCAAAGTCAAGAGTAGGAACATATATCTCTTTAATGTCCTTATTTTCTAAATCTTTTATTGGTATTCTCTTTGTCTCTCCTTTTTCAATAATAACTACTTTTTCATTTCCTCTTATTGAACTTCTTATCTCTCCAACAATTAAACTGCTATCTCCAAATTATCCTCTACTGTAATTATTCTGTGTCTTCTCATCAATTCAATTAAAGTGCTCCCCAATAAAGAGGTCTTTCCGCTTGATCTGGTTCCAGCAAATAATATTGATCTCCCGCCATCAACCAAGAAACTCAGTAAACCGGCAGCATAAGGCCCCATCATTCTGTTAGAAATAAATAAAGGATAAGTCCATGGATTGTCTCTATGTCTCCTAAAGGCAAAGGCCAATCCTGCAGGATTCAATGGCCTGGTCATAGCCGCAACTCTTGCTCTTGCATAAGGCAACACTAACTCAGTATCCAAAACAGGATTTGCTTCATCTAACGGTCTGCCTGATATAATCCTGAATTTAGTAGCCCAGCTCTCTCCATCCTCCCTTGCAGGAACTATATTAGTAGTACACTCATCATAATCTCCATGCACAATAAAGATAGGGGTCTCTCCTATTGGTCCATTAGCACTCACATCCTGAATCTTTGGATCCTTTAACAATAATTCAACAAAACCGAATCCCACAGTATACCTCACTAAAATTTGTGCTAATTCATCAATCTCTCCGTAACTCATTTCAAATCCTTTGTGTTCAGCTAATTCTCCTATCATGTCTCTTCCAATATTAAAGAAAGTCTTCCTCATTTTCTCAGGATCTGTAAACTCTTCTTTCTTTGGTTTGTACTCCAGCATAGCATTCCTTGCTAAATCAAGCAACATATATTTTTCCTCAGAAATCTTAAACTCTGGCGGATTTAAATGATAATAATATTTTACATCTCCGGGAATCTTATAAATTGAAACATCTGTACCTGTGTCCAGGCTGTATGCATCTACTTCTTCTGCATTTAATGGAATCTCAGCCATTAACCTGGTAAATACAAAATCAGGACCTATCTCAGCTCTAAAAACATCCCTATAAATTCCTCTGCTTCCAACGATATGACCAGATAACGAAGGTTTTGCAATAGAGATCACCTTTGTATTCTCCAGCATCTTCATCACATAAGCTAGGGTTTCAACATAAGCAGACCTGGCATTTACCTCTTCCATAGAGTTTGTATCCTTTATCTTTATTTTCTCCTCCCTTATTGTTCTCTTAAGCTCTACATACGCTCCAACAGGATCACTTCTAAGAAGATTATACACAACATCATGGATCACCTCGCCCCACTCTTGTGAATGAATCCTAAATGCCTCTGTTTGATCGAACAAGCTTAAAGTAAGAATTCTTTTCTGTTTTGTTAGATAGCTGTACAAAGAAGCAATTTCATTTAAGATGTCAGTTTGCTCATACCCATAGGTATAATTTCTTCTCTGGGAAAAAACAATCATGTTTACCCCTGGAACCTCTACAAGCATATCCACAACCTTAGCCATAGTAACCGCACTATCTTCTATGCTGGGAACCTGAGAATACTCATTATAATTAACTCTCAAAACGTTATTCGCTCCCTCTTTTACAACCTCATAACCGCCAGGTTTAACATTCTTATCAAACAGCATGTTAAACTCTAAAATAAGGGCATATAAAAACATTATGAAAATCAAAATATTTTTAAGCAGCAAACACCTCAAATAATTATGCAAGAGCAACTTCAGGTAAATCCAACAGAACGCATAAGACTTTTAGAGTCCAGATATAGCGCACTAAGAGATAGAATTTTAATAACCAATCAGAATATGATTGCAGGCTATAAAAAACTGCATGAAGAAGTGAAGGAAGTCGAAGCAGATATAAGAGAATTGAAGACTGATGTATTTGAAATAAAAAACTCAATTACAAAAATCGCAGAAGAATTAAGGTTTTTTGCAAAAAAAGAGCAGATTAGGGTAATAGAGAAGTATATAGACCTTTGGAACCCTTTAAAGTTTGTAACTGAGAGTGATCTTAAAAAAATATTGGAAGAAAGGGGTGATAAAAATAGCAGAACAAAGAGACCCATACAGCCAAAGTATGGAAGAGAATAAAGATGATAAAGAAGAAAAAGGCTCAGGTAATATACTTGATAGGTTAGAGCAGTTTAATACACCTGGTAAAGATATAAAGAAAGATGATAAAAAGAAGGATAATGTGGAAGACTTGACAGAAGAAGCTCCTTCCCCATGGGACCAAGAAGAATCCACTCCAGATTACAGTTTTGCACCAGCACAGCAGCCGCAACAGTATTACCAGCCGCCTGAACAGACTTCAACAGACCAAATACAAGAAATAGCTGAATCCATCATAGAAGAAAAATGGCAGGAATTTATGTCTGAGATGGGAGGTTTTGATATCTGGAGAGATCGGGTAAATAGAGAGATAGGGTCAGTTAAGCAAGAATTAGTAAGGACCCAGGATAGGTTTAACAATTTACAAAAAGCAGTTCTTGGAAAGGTATCAGAGTATAATGAGAATATACTAAACATCGGCACGGAAATGAAAGCCCTTGAAAAGGTGTTTGAAAAAATACTTGAACCTTTAACCACTAACATAAAAGAACTGGAAAAGATCACAGAAAGGCTAAAAAAATAATTATTTTGTCGGAGATACATTCTCCGAAATTAACCTTATTGCAAATGCTGCAATTATTAGTAGGAATAAAGCTCCTAAAATTCTAGGGTGTACTATTGCCTGAAACCCTTCAGAGGTAGCATCACTAGCCCCTTCTTTTTCAGCTATAGGCCTCGCAGTGCCAGTCCCCGTTCCTCCACCCTCAAGATCAGAACCAAAAACCTGCCCTATTGAAATAAATAGGATTATAATTGATAAAATTATTACAGTCCAGTAGACCCTTGGATCCTTCATTACAGTATTTCCGATTGTCTCGCTTTTAACTCCAAAAAATACAAAGAAAGTTGTCAAGAATAAACCAACTATCAGCATCATAACAAACCACGGAGTTATAAAATTAACTAACCTGACTGCATCTCTTGCAAACAAGAATACAACTGCAATTGAAAGAGCAATAGCAGCATGAATTCCTTTATTGTCTCCAACTAATTTAAACTTGTCCATCACCGCATACATAAGAGCAAATACAAAAATAAAAGAAAACACTGGCGAAATGAACTGCAGTAAGCTTGTATCAAGAACAGTTGCCAATTCTAAGTTCCCTTCCCAAACATTTTATCTATTGCTTTGGTCATATTATCCAGTCTAGTTGAACTGCTATCCCCAGGCTTGCTTATAACTCCAAAAATAATTATCAAGACTATAAGACCAGCAGTTATTGTCCCCACATTATCTTCAACCCAGTAAGGAACTCTAAAATCTAAACTAGGTCCTAAGGCCCAGTATGTTGCAATTAGAGATATCACTGCTGCTGCCAAAAGGAGAATGCCCCCTAGCCCTCTTTCAACATTAGCTCCAAACAATCCAAATAAGATTAAAACCATTAAAGCTATAACTATAAAGAATGAAATTTTGGGCAAGAAAGTATTCAAAGACTGGACAATCTCAAATTGATTTACAATCAACAACCCTAAAACTAGTGCAATAACAGCATTGATATTCCTCTTTGACTCATTATCTTTATCTACCCCAAGTATCTTTGTTTTTTCTAAAATAGCAAATACTATTGTAAATACTAGCAAAAACGGCAAAATAAAATCATAAAATCCTAAGTCCTGTAAGGTTGCAGATAAATCATAATAAAAGTTCATTCTTGATCTCCTCCTTTTTCTGTATGTGGCTTAGGTGATCCAGTCACATAGATTATTGCAAGAATTATTACTATAAAAATTAGTAGGGAAGAAAATATGGTCCCACTCCACTGTTCTATCATAAAAGTCCACGCATAATCCAGCCAAGTTCTGCCCGAACTGTCCCTAATTGCTGCTAGAAATACCAAAACCACCCCGATAAACATGGCAATCATTATTGCAATATTAGCTCCTTTGTGCTTCTTAGCAAAGTTAAACTCTCCTGTGCCCACAAAAACACCAATTAATAGCAAGAACATCAATGATACCACCATCAAAAGAACAAGATTAGGCAATGCCTCATTAATCACCCCTACAATTTGCGAACTTGCTATAACAAGCATGGCCACAACAAATGAAATTGCTGCATTCAAATTCTTGTTTGGAACTTCCATCTCTCCATATTTCTCTTTTCCAAGAATCATGGTTTTTTCCAGTACAGCATAGACTAGCGCAAACACAAGAATAAAGGGCAAAACTACATCAAACAATCCCAATTCTTTAAAAAACTGAAGAGCATTCTGCAAGGATGAAGCCATATAATGTATCCTACTTCCAGAATATATAAAGTTTACTCTTCTTCTTCCTCTTTAGGTTCTTCTTGTTGAGGAATTGCATCCTTGCTTATCAAAACAACGTCTCCAATAGACTTAATCATTTGATGTGGAACAATAACTCCTTTGGCTCCACCCAAAACTTTGCTTAGATAAGACCCTTTGGTAGCCTTAATCTTCCACCCAAAGATTTTATTTGAAGAAATAATACTCTCCTCTACATCCCCAAAGTAATTTCCGTCATCTGTAAACACCTTCATATCATAAACTTGGCTAACTCTCTTTGTCTTATACATATCTTAATTCAAACTCTTTAAATATTTAAAGATTTCTCTTATCTCATGCAATCATACAAAAATATATATCTTCTCGGAACATCCCATATCTCTATAGAATCAGTAACTCAGGTAAAGGAGTTTATCAGCTCAAAAAGACCAGATATCATAGCAATAGAGCTGGATAAGAAAAGGCTTTATTCAATTCTCCACAAAAGAAAGCTAAAGGTAAGCGACATAAGGTTTCTTGGAATAAAGGGGTTTCTTATTAACTGGATCGGAGCATACATCGAAAAAAAACTGGGAAAACTGGTTGGGACAGCCCCAGGAAGTGAGATGAAAGCAGCAATAATACTGGCAAAAGAGCAAAAACTTCAATTAGCTTTGATTGATCAGCCAATTGATGTGACCATAAAAAAGCTAACAAAAGAGATTACATGGAGGGAAAAGCTCAGATTCATAAAAGATATAATCAAGGGGGTTATTACAAGAAAGCCGCAGATTAAGCCTTTTGATTTAAGAAAAGTGCCTCCAAAAGAGACGATCAAAAAAATGATAGAAATAGTCAGGGATTCCTATCCAAATGTTTACAAAGTGTTAATAAAAGAAAGAAATGAGATAATGGCAAAAAATTTATATAATCTCACAACTAAGTATCCTGATAAGAAAGTATTTGCAATTGTCGGTGCGGGTCATGAAGAAGATATACTCAAGATTGTCAAAACAGGTTTTGGATAGCCTAGTAGTAATAATCCTGTTAACTCTAATCTTTGCATATAATGACAGAAAAGAAGTTACTACAATTGCTTCTTGGACATCTAATGTAGTGTTAACTTTTGTTGTGGTCACGCTATCAGTTCTATTCCTGGTTCTCGGTTATAAATTAGCCGCAAGGTATTATGGTAACACTATAACGTTCAAGTTATGGGCAATTTCAAGAGAAGAAGGAATCTTCTCAATGAAAGCATACCATATACCCCTAACAAAATATTTTGGGCAGATATTAGCAATATTTCTGACATTAATTTCCTCCGGGTTGGTTTACTTCACAGCGATCTCAACTTTTTCAGGTGAAATAAAAAGCAAGAGAAAAAAGTTTAGGCAGGTGACCGGATATGAAAGTGCTATGACCTCCATTATAGGATTAGTCTTTAGTTTTATGGCATTATTCTTCTTTAAATCTGTTGGTTCAGAACTCGGAGTTTTGATAAACACATGGATAATTGTGGGAAATATAATTCCTTTTTCATCGCTTCCGGGAGCGTATATTGCGATGAAGTCCAGAACATCTTACATATTTGTAGCTGCATTATCTGTATTCTTGCTTATTCTGATAGGAGTTTTGTCCATAAAAGCTGCAGTAGCAATAGCCTTAATTCTGGCAGTAATATTAACTATAGTCTATTTTAGGTATATGGAATATAAAGGTAAGATATTTGGAGATAGGTTTTAACTAATTAAACTCATAGCTCCTTTTTGTAGCAGCCATAAAAAAGCTAGGAAGTTAACAAAAGTGTATACATTGAATAAGACAAGCGCCATTAAGATAACTGCTATAATATCCACCCAGCTTGCCCAGTCTGTTATAAATATCAGGCTCTTCCCCAGCAGAATAAGGATCACAAGAATAAAAAACCCGGTAAAGATAATATCAAAGCCGGCTAGCAACAAAAAAGCTGCTGCTGTTAAATCAATCAGTCCAAGGATTTTTGAAAGCATAGAATAAGATTGTTTAAATAACCTTTTAAATTCTTCTTAATAATGTTCAAGATAAAGGATTTCTCCCCAAGAAAATATCAAGAAGTTATAGCAAAAACAGCAGCTGACTATAACACTCTAATCATCCTGCCGACAGGTCTTGGAAAAACAAAAACAGCAATACTCGCAGCTATTGACAGGTTAAATTCACATCCCAACACACAAATTCTTTTTTTACCCCCTACTAAACCACTATCTTCACAAATAAGAAAGGAGTTCATAAAAAATACAAATATAGAAGAAGAGTTTATTAGTCTATTAACTGGAGCAATAACCCCAAAAAAAAGAAAAGATATATTCAGTAAGAGTAAAGTGATTATAGCAACTCCCCAGACAATTCAGAAAGATTTAGAAAACAATAGGATCTCATTAGAAGATGTTTCCTTACTGGTGATAGATGAAGCCCACAGGTCCAGGGAAAATTTCGCAAATACAAAAGTAGCTTCTTTTTACAAAAAACAATCGCAATACCCAAGAATAATTGCATTAACAGCTTCCCCGGGCGGATCAAGAGAAAAAATTAACGAGATTTGTAAAAATCTTTTTATCGAAAAAGTTGAGATAAGAGATGAGCATCACGAAGAAGTTTCTGAATTTGTAAAGAAGAAAGACATAAAATGGGTTGAAGTTTCTCTGCCAAAAGAGATGAAGGATATCCATAAAAGAATAAAATCCGTATACAAATCTAAGCTGAAAGAACTGCCCAAGTTAGGATTCAATAAACCCCTCTCTATTACAAACAAAACAGATCTCCTAAAACTGCAGTCCCAATTCAGGAGAGAGATAGAAAAGAAGAATCAAATAGCCTATTATGGTATCTCATTAACATCTCATCTGATAAAATTAGACTTCTTGTTGGAACTGCTTGAAACCCAAGGATTAGGAGCAGTGCAAAAGTACTGGGTTAAGCTAAATGCAGAAAACTCCAAAGCTGCAAAAGCAATAGTAAATAATGTAGAGATAAAGAAAGCAGTCGAAATTAGTGATAAGCTAATAAAAAATAATGTTAAGCATCCAAAGCTGTTAATGCTAAGGAATATCTTAAAGGAAGAATCAAAAAACAAAGTTATAGTTTTCACAAACTACAGGGATACAATTGAAGAAATATTAAACTTCCTAAGAGAAGACCCAGAAATAAAGCCACTAAAGTTAATCGGACAGAAATTAGGATTATCGCAGAAAGAACAAGTAGACATAATAAAAAAATTTGAAAAAGAAGAGTATAACGTGCTAATCTGTACATCAATAGGGGAAGAAGGCCTGGACATTCTTGGAGCGTCATTGGCAATTTTTTATGACTCTGTCCCCTCAGAAATAAGAGCTATCCAAAGGGCAGGAAGAGTTGGGAGGCTTTCCGCAGGGAGGATAATCCAGTTAATAACAAAAGACACAAGAGAACAGGGATATTATTGGTCAGCAAAGAGAAAAGAAAAGACTATGAGGTCAATATTAAAAAAAATGCAGGACAGCACATTATTATCAAAATGGAAATAGTAGCTGATTACAGGGAAAAAAGAATAATTCTGGAATTAAATAAGAAGAAGTTAAAAGTAACAGAAAAGAGCCTGATCTCTGCAGATTTTATAATACAGTCAAAAACGAATGATAATAAAGAAGTCTTAGTAGGAATAGAAAGGAAAACATTGTCCGATTTCTTAAACTCGATCATTGACAAGAGAATCATTTCTCAATTAATCACTTTAAAGGAAAATTTTGATATACCCCTACTATTAATCGAAGGAGATGAAAATATCTACAGAATCAGGAATTTTCATCCTAACTCCATAAGAGGGATGCTTTCCGCAATTGCAATAGACTTACAAATACCAGTAATCTACACAAAAAATGAAAAAGACACTGCTTCCTACATAGAAACAATTGCTAGAAGGTTAGAAGGCAAAAGGAAAAACATAAGCCTGTTAAAAAAGCGCAAACCAGTAACTTTGAAAGAAATGCAGGAATACCTTGTTGAATCTCTCCCTGGAATCGGCCCGACAATAGCAAAAAACATGCTCAAGAAGTTTAAAACAATAAAAAACATAGTCAATGCAGAAGAAAAAGAGCTTTTAGAAGTGGAAAAGCTTGGAAAGAAAAAAGTTAAGGAAATAAAAAAAGTGCTAGAACAAGGTTATAAATTTAAAACATGAAACCCTCTAGAATTATCTTCCAGTACACGAACAAGTGTCCTTCTTGGATCATAAACAAAGAACGCTAATTCCGTAGTTGCAGCTGTATGAGTTACAAGATACTCCATAAGATGTATAGGGTCAGAAGGGTTAAATGGTTCTGCCATATAGTCCAGCCTTCTACCCTTAGAAGCAAACAAAGTTCTTAAGCGTGATACCAAAGAAGAAACATCCCTGGCTCTAGTCTCTCCGCCTTCCACAATAACCCCTCTAAAAGAGACTCCATGACTTTTCATAAATTCAATAGACTTGACAATTCCAGAATAGATATCCTCAACAGAACAGAGCTGTGTCTGGGGAATAAAAGGGGAGTAGATATTAAACATACATCATCAAAAATAAAAAAAACAGTTACAGCTTAATAAGCATTATTTAAGTGAAAAACAGATAATGTAGCACAACCATCTATTTAAACAATAAAGTATTTATTTACTTTTTGCTTCAAACCCTTCTAACAAAAAATATTTTGATCCATCCTTATGCAACTCACTTCTATACAATCCAAAAGAATTAATTTCATTTTTTATATTTTTAACATTCACTTTCTTGACTAATAGAGTTATCTTACTGGACTGTTTTGAATACTTCACTCTTGCCAGAGTGATATGAGCCTTAAACTCATGATCTTTATTTTCAATAACGCTTAATAAGGATTCATCAATTTTTTTCTGTAAGGCAATCGCATCTTTAGCTGGAGTGATACCAATCCACAACACTCTTACAATATCTTCATTAGGAAAAACTCCAAGCTTAGAAAGCTCAAATTTAAACGGTTTAAAGTTAATACCTCTTACTTTCTCTTTTATCCCCTCAAGTTTATCCTCCTTGATCTCTCCTAAGAACATTAAAGTTATGTGCAGGTTTTTTTTAGGAGTGAATCTTATTTTTAGATTATAATTTTTTAGTTCTTTCTTTAGACTATTCATCAAATCATAAAGATAGTCATTAGCCTCATCACTTAGCGGAATTGCAAAAAAGCATCTCATTTTATTGCTACTTTATCTCCTGTATTTATACTATTCTCAATTGTAAAATTTCCATTTACTTCTAAAACATACTTCACTTTTTCAGTAGAGGCGTAGATATCACAGACTTCTTCTAAGCAAGGAGCTGCATGTTCAATGTTCACAATTTCAAGATTCTCATCTATAAATACCATATCTAAGGGAATTAATGTATCCTTCATCCAGAAACTCCTAAAATCTGAGTCCTCAAAAACAAACAGCATTCCGCAATCTTCACATAATTCCTCTCTAAACATTAGCCCATTGGTCCTCTCTTGATTAGTGTCAGCAAGTTCAACATTCACAGTTTTCCCTTTAATCATAACATAATCAGATTGAGAACAGCCAGATGCTAATAACAGAATCAGAATAAGAAAAAATCTCATATATTATCCTAAACAAGAGAGGTTATAAATTTTTCTTAAGACTAAAAATCATGGCAACACAGAATAGCCCCCCGCTAGAAGAATGGGAGCATATAATCCCGGGTGTAGATGGGGAAGTGATAAGATTAGAAGACACTCCTGGATTAGTATTCATGATTCTTAGATGCTCCTCAGAAAATGATAAACTAGTCCCTCAGGGTAAATTTGTGTATGAGATACATAACGAAAAAGGAAATTACCTTGGAATGCTCTCAGTTGGCGGATCTGGACTTCCACGAACCATTGAAGAAGCCAAATCGCTAATCGGGTCTACTTACCAAAGACTGTTAAAAAAAGGTTGAGATTATTTTAGCTCCGCAATCAACAGTTCTGCCTTCTTTATCCTTGCTAGGATTGACTTCCACTAAATCAACTCTTCTTAAGTTCCTTATTTTGCTAAATCTTTGAAGAAAAAACAACAGTTCTCTGATACTTAAACCACCGGTCTCTGGATAGCCTGTTCCCGGTGCAAAAGCAGGATCCAGAACATCTATATCTATGCTCAGATATAAATCTGAAAACCCTAAAGCAATCTCCATCACATCCTCAGCAGTTTCTTTAAATCCATTTTCAAAAATACTTTTCATGGAAATGCATTTTATCTTGTTGTCCTTAATAAATCTTAATTCATTTTTACTGAAGCTTCTAACTCCCACCAGAACAACATTTTCTTTTTTCACACTTTTTTCTTCAATTAATTTTCTTAAATAAGATTCATGGTCCACTGTCTTAGTTCCGACTTCTAGGTCAGGATGTGCGTCAAATATTATTATTCCCTTGTCACTTCCTTTCATTCCTCTAAAACAGGGGTAAGTGGTAGAATGGTCCCCTCCAATGAAAATATCTCCTTGCTCTTTCTCTATATTCTCAAAGGTTAAGTCAAAGTTATTTTTATCCACTTTAACTTCAGAAACATCAA
>JAGVZJ010000003.1 GCA_018302725.1 Candidatus Woesearchaeota archaeon
AGTTGACAAAATAGACAATCCCAATATATTATACAACCTAATAGAAGATGTTTACAGAAAAACAATTATCATGATAGTAAATGATAAAACCTGGCTAATTAAACTTGATTCAAGAATTAGATCCAGATTATTGCCTGAAGTTTTAGAATTTAATGCTTATAATGAAAAAGAAACTCTTGGAATTCTAAAAAAAAGAACTGAATTTGCTTTTATTCCTAACTCATTTTCAAAAGAAGCTCTTGAATTAATCTCAAAGAAAGCTTATGATGTAGGGGATATTAGACTTGGAATTTATTTATTAAAAGAATCCGGTCTAATCGCAGAAGGGGAATCTTCCAAAAAGGTTTTAGAAAAACATTCATTAAAAGCAGTTGAAAAAATAAAAGATTTTAAAATTAAAGACTTAAAAGATGAAGATAATTCTCTTTTAGATTTTATCAAGAAAAATCCCAATTTAAATTCTTCTAAACTTCATGAAATGTTCAATACTGATGTCTCCTATAAAACATTTAGAAGGCAGCTAGAAAGATTAGAAAAAGCTAACATGATAAGTCTTGAGCAGAAATCAGAAGGGATTCATGGTAAGGTTACAATTGTTAAGCTCAGAGAAGAAAAAAGTTTGGGCAGTTTTTAAAATAAAAGAGAAATATATAAAAACAAGTATTTCTTTTGATTAAACATGGTTGGATCATGTTTAGATTTAAGGACACAGAGAGGGGATTCAGAGACGATGAATGCATTTGGCAAAATTCTTTCTGGAAAAAGTAATTACAAGACTGTCGAGTCTATACCTAAAAAATTATGTTCTGGATGTAAAAAAGAATTAAAGGCACAAGATAAATTCTGCCCTGAATGCGGCACTAAGGCCCAATAACCGCTTAAATTGTATTCTGCAAAGTATATTTTCAACTCACTAGTCCATCGGACAACCTCTCGCACGAGCTATATAAACGAAATTTCAAACTAATTCTATTAGCACTGGAGGTGGTTAAGTATGATAAAACTGGAACAAATAAAGTCCAAGGAAGATTTCACAACTAAAGTATTAAAGATAAAAAAGATTGAAGAGCTTTTCAGTAGGCAGTTAAGAACATTGCCAACTAACGAGTTTGAAAAAAGAATATTTTCTTTAAAGGGGGTGATTTAAAATGAATTTCTACTCAAAAAAACAGTTAATTGAACTGGTAGACTCAGATGAAATCTCGGACGAAGAAGAAGGATTTATGGTTGGCTTTCTATCTGCATAATTTTTTACTTTTTATACGCAAAGAATTTAAATCCTTGCAGTAAAGCTTAAGAAATGAAAATCTTGGCAGCATCAGATATACATGGGGACAAGACAATAATCTCTAGATTAGTAAAAAAATCATTAGAATCAGACATAATCATTTTAACTGGAGATATCTCAAACTGTGATATGAGCACAGAAAAAGTAATAAAAGAGTTAAAGAAATCTAAAAAACCCATCTTAGCTGTTCATGGAAATCACGAATTAGAGACAGAAATAAAATCAGGCAGACAAGTAATCAACTTACATAAAAAGGTTAAAACAATTGGCAATTATAATTTCGTGGGGTACGGAGGCGGAGGATTTTCACAAAGAGACAAGGAATTTGAAAAGTTTGCTAGTAAAATAAAAAAAGAAAACATAGTTCTGATAACTCATGCTCCACCTTACGACACAAGGTTGGATTACCTGCCTCAGACAGGACATGTTGGTTCAAGATCAATAAAAGAGTTCATAAAAAAACACAAGCCACTCTTAGTTATCTGTGGCCATCTCCATGAGAATGAGGCTAAAAAACAGAAAATCAAATCCACAATGTTGGTAAACCCAGGGCCAAAAGGAGAAATAATTGAAATCTAGGGAAGGAGAATTATCTCCTCCTCCTAGTTCTTGTTCTTTTTGCAGCAGTTGTTTTCCTTCTAGCTCCTGTTCTTCTTGTAGTAGTCTTTCTTCTAGAAGTTGTTCTTGCTGCTGTTCTTCTTCTTGCTACCATAGTTTATTCACCTCTTTCCCATAAGATATTTTTAACAGAACAAAATTCAGAAATTAAAATTAATTTCCCTAATTCTTTTATCAAATTCATATGCTAATTTTAACATTAACTTGCTTATAAATGTTTTTATTAACAAAAAACTTTTTCATAATTTTCAAAAAGGATTTCTTCAACAGCTTCAAGCTTCATCTTCTTAATAGTTGAAATAATCTTCAAGGTATCTCCAACAAATCTAGGTTCATTTCTTTTTCCAGCTTCAGCACACAAAAAAGGAGCATCACTCTCAACTAAAAGGTTTTTGATGTCTACTGCCTCAACAATTTTCTGAAAGTGCTCCGACCTATTCACAATACAGGGAATAGACAACATCCAACCATTTTTCTCAATTCGCTTTATGAGTTTAAAGTTTCCATGAAAACAATGGAAGACAACTTTTTTAACTTTTAGCTTCTCAAAAATCTCAACACATTCCTTTTCAGCTCTCCTTGAATGAACAACAAACACTTTGTCTAAGTCTCTCAACTTTTTTATAATCTTGATAAGAACTTCAACTTGCCTTTCTTTATTATCACTTTCTTTAAAGTCTAAACCTATTTCACCAATACCAACAATCTTATCTTTATTCTCTCTAATAAAATAAATCTCTTCATCAATCTCCTCATCTGTCAATTTCAAAGCATCAATTGGATAAACCCCCAAACAGGCTTTAACATTTTCAAATTTGTTGGTCAACTCAAGAATCCTTAGATTAGATTCATGGTCTAAACCAGAACCAATAGCTATAACTCCTTTAATAGCAGACTTAACATCCTCAAGCAAATCCAAATGAGAGTGCACATCAACTATCATATTCCGAATAATGTCATCAAATAATTAAATAATCTTATGAACCAAGGTAGAAGATTGATTATCAACAAAAACAACAAAAAGAAGCTTACAGCCTTCCACACTTTTGTTGCATTCTCCTTACTCATAAAATAAGTTAGTCCTACAACTAACATCCTCCCTCCATCTATAGGACCCAACGGGAGTAAATTAAATAAACCAACCCCAATGTTAATTATCCATAGCCAAAACAAAAGCTGTGTAAACCAAGAGATAAGATCTAGTAAACCTCTGCCGTATTTATCTAAAGCCTGTTCAGTATAGCTAATCTCTGCAGCAGACAAACTCACACCAAGATACGCTTTTTCCTCATTTTCTCCCAATAAAACATTATAAACTCCTTTATCAGTTTCTAAAACTATTTCATCTCCAGGATTAGCATCAGTCAAAATTCCAGACAATTCGCTTACAGTCCCGACATCTAATTCATTTATCTTAAGTATGTTTTCACCAACACTCACTCCAGACAAATTTAATGGTCCTCCCTCTTCAAGATTGACAATGAATACCCCATTGCTTTCTAACAACCCATTTGTAAAAGGAGAGAGAGTTATAGCTATTCCAATCACCATCAGCCCTAAAAGAATGTTTGAAAAACTTCCAGCGGCTAATACCCCCAACTGAACTTTTCTACTCTTTTTTTCCATTTGTTTTTCATCCGGTTCAACAAAAGCAGCAGGAATAGGTCCTAAAAATGCAAATCCAGAACTTTTAATTTTTATGTTGAACAACCTTGCAACGACCCCGTGGGAGAATTCATGGATTATTGCGATAATAATCAAACTGATTATCCAATGCAAGAAACTTAATGTAGGCAAACCAGGTGCAATTTTAATTCCTGGCAATACAGGAGCTAATGCAGGTGGAGCCTCAGGCACAAATAATAACTCTAATGTAGCTTTAACTAATATGGCAGTCATCGCTATCATACCTACAAAACCAACCAATACCCCTAGAAAAGTTAATAATTTCAAAAATCTTGGATGCTTCTTGGCAACAAGGTCCATCCAACTTAATCCCCACTTGGTCCTATACAAAGCAAAAACTCCACTTTGTATCTCAAATCTTTTTTTATGCCTTAAATAAAACAGAAATATCAAAATGACAAATACTAAGAATAAAATCAAATCTAAGTTCATTATAAGAAAAAAGATTTTTTGTTATATATAAAACTATTTCTTTCTTACAGCTCTCAATGCCTTATGTCCACACTTCCTGCATTTTACATTTTGTAATAAAACGCTCAAAGGCTTGGTTCTTATTTTAGATTTACATTTCCTACATACATAAATGTTAGTCTGTATCCTATTTATTGCTTCTTGAAATTTTGCCATTTTACTTAATCTGTTTCATAATCTTAGTTCCCTGCACATCCCAATACAAAACCTGAACTCCTTCTGCAACCCTTCCTTTAATATCCTCTGAAATCTCCAAATCAAATGTTTCGTAAGTCTCCATGTCCATCACATTTGATGTATCCCCGTGGATGGATAAAATCTGTGCAGTTTTTTTCTCTATAATCGGAACAAAAATCTTATCATGTGAAGGTACAACAATAACCTTCTTTTGGCTATCTACAATGCCAATTGCTTCTATTCTACACTTGGCATGCCCATGCTTTCCAGTCTTAGAGATTTGAATGCTCTTCACAGTACAGGCAATCCCATCTATAATGCAGAAGTTACCTGGTTTTAAACTTCCCGCATTAACTGATTTTTGATCCATTAGAAACAAAATTAAAGAGAGAAGTTTATAAAAGTTACGCTAAGGTAAAGATAAACTTTAAAACTTCTTTAATGCCCGGGAAATTCCCTTTCTTACTTTCTTTGCAGATTTTTTCTTTACAGTGGAATTCTTCTTTAAAGTTTTCTTTGCAGGCTTCTTTTTTATTGTCTTCTTAATTGATTTTCTAGCCACTACGCCTTTTATCTTATCAGGAATATTCTTCTTTTCACTGACTTCCCTAACCTCAGCCACCTTTGATTGAACTTCCTCTATCTTACCTATGCTTTGCCTGACATTAGACCCAATGTCTTTTATAGCATCTTCAAAAACTTTCAGCTTTTGATTAAGGTTAAATACTTGTTTAGAAAGTACAGCAATTGCAATCCATAACTGTGCATTTGCCTGATTTCCAGCCTTGCTATAAGCATCCCTATAAAGATTACTCTCTTTTATTTGTGCTTCTAAATGCTCCTTAAGAGCAGGGTCAATTTTATCTCTCCAGTCAACCATTTTTAAATTCCTCCATTCTGTAGATAATAAAGAAACTTTAAATATTTTTCTATTAAAGAGTAATTACACAAAAAGCATTAAAAAGGCTAAACTTTCTGTTCTAAGATGATAAAAAACAATGATTTTATAGAATTAGATTTCAATGCTAAAATAAAAGATTCTGGCAAAGTATTTGACACAACTATAAAAAAGATAGCAGAAGAAAATCATTTTCATCAAGATCATGAGTATAAACCAATAATTATTTGCGTAGGCAAAGAAGATATAATACGCGGTCTAGACGAACAATTAGTGGGGAAAGAAGTTAAAAGGAAGTATATCCTAGAGATAAAAGCAGAGAAAGCATTTGGTAAAAAAAGACATGATTTAATAAAACTGGTTCCTACATCTCTATTCGCACAACAAAACATTAAACCTATACCCGGGCTGCAGGTTAATCTAAACAATATCATAGGGACAATTAGATCTGTTAGTGGCGGAAGAACAATTGTAGATTTTAACCACCCATTGTCTGGTAAAACTCTGATTTATGAGACAGAGGTACTAAGAATTATAACAGACACAAAAGAAAAAGTTGAAAGTTTAGTCTCCCAAGTATCAAAGAATTACGAAGCTTTAACAAATGAAGGAAAATTAGAGGTTAAGTCAGATATAAGTGAAAAAACTTACAAAAGGCTTGAAGAAGAGATAAAATCTAGAGTTTCCGAGGTAAAGGAAGTAACCTTTACAAAATTAGAAAGTGCAAAATAATTTCTTAAATATAATCACTGAAGAATAAATAAATTTATATAGATAGGTTGAATAGACCCTCTATATGGAGTCAATAATAAGGGCTGCTTCTGAAACACAACAACAGCAAGGAATGTTTCAGCCGAAAAGAAGTTCTACTATAGATGAAGAATTAGAGCAAATACTCGCTACACAACGGGCTAAAATAAAGGTAATCGGAGTTGGAGGTGGTGGAGGCAACACAATTGCGAGGATTTCAGAAGTAGGAGTTAGTGGCGTCGAAACAATGGCTATGAATACTGACGCTCAAGATTTACTTTACACAAATTCTGATGTTAAAATCCTTTTAGGAAGGGAACTAAGCAAAGGAATGGGAGCAGGATCTCTCCCTCAAGTTGGAGAAGAAGCTGCTCGTGAGTCTGAATCAGACATAAGACAAGCTTTAAGCGGCTCAGATATGGTGTTCATCACTTGTGGTTTAGGGGGTGGAACAGGCACAGGAGCGTCCCCTGTAATTGCAGACATAGCAAAAAAGGCAGGCGCATTGACAGTTGCGGTTGTAACAATTCCCTTCTCTATGGAAGGTCAGAGAAGATTTGATAATGCTTTACTAGGATTAGACAAGCTGGAACAAGTAGTTGATACTTTGATAGTTATACCAAACGACAAGTTGTTAGAGCTTGCTCCTGACTTACCTTTACAAACCGCATTTAAGGTAGCAGACGAAATACTGACAAATGCTGTTAAAGGTATAGCAGAGCTAGTTACTAAGGCAGGCCTGGTGAATCTAGACTTTGCAGACATAAAAGCAGTTATGGGAAAAGGAGGGGTTGCCATGATTGGAGTCGGTGAATCAGATACAGAGAACAGAGCAGTAGAAGCTGTAGAAAAGGCTATTTCCAACCCGCTACTTGATGTTGACATTACAGGAGCAAATGGAGCATTAATTAACGTATCCGGAGGAGCAGATATGACCTTAAGTGAAGCAAGAGCAATAGTTCAAAGAGTCTCAGAAAAACTAGACGAAGATGCTAAGATAATTTGGGGGGCTCAAATCTCAGAAGACTTAGAAAATACAGTAAGGGCAATGCTGATAGTTACAGGAGTTCATTCTCCACAAATATTTGGATCCTCGAGAACTAAGAGAAAGGTAAGCGAAGGAAAAAAGAAAGAAATTGAAGATGAACTTGGTATCGAATTTATGGATTAATCACAAAAAAAAGACCTCTTAGTAATCTTTATAAAGCCTATTTTCTCAAAATTCATATGTCTATCTGGGAAAAATTTAAAGCATTCATAACAGAATCTAAAAGGGTTTTAAGAGTGACCAAAAAACCATCTAAGGAGGAGTTCATAGCAATAGTCAAGGTATCTGGAATAGGTATTTTATTAATAGGGTTAATTGGGTTTTTAATCCATATGACCTCCTCACTAATATCCTAAAATGGCAATATTCGCAATAAGGACCACAGCAAATAGAGAAGAACAAGTTTTAGACTTTGTTAGCTCAAATGCTAAAAAGAGGTCACTTAAGGTATTTTCTCTAGTCCATCCTCATGGCATGAGGGGATACGTGTTTATAGAAGCAGAATCAAGACAGGATGCTGAAACTGCATCTCAGGGCGTACCTTATGCAAAGGGGATTCTACCCACTGCAGTAGAATATAAAGAAATAGAACATATGCTAGCACAAGCACAGATTCAAATAAACATAAAGAAAAATGATATCGTTGAGATAATTTCTGGTCCGTTCAAGAGGGAAAAAGCAAAGGTTAGCAGGATAGACAAACAAAAAGAAGAAGTAATTGTTGAGCTGTTAGAAGCTGCAGTACCGATACCAATGACGTTAAAGCTAGACTCAGTTAAAGTTATAAGGAGAGAAGGAGAGGAAGAAAAAGAAGAATAAAATGGCAACTGAAAAGCTAGATTTACTGATAGAAGGTGGAAAAGCAGCTGCTGATCAAAATACAGCACAAAAATTAGGGCCCTTAGGAATCCTACAAAAAGTTTTATCTTCTGTTAATGAAAAAACTGCGTCATTCGCAGGTATGAAAGTTCCAGTAAAAGTTTCAGTTAATACCAGTACAAAAGAATTCACAATAAACATAGGAACACCTCCCGTTTCCGAATTAATCAAAAAAGAATTTGACTTAAAAAAAGGGTCTGGAACTCCAGACAAACAAAAGATAGCAAATATGTCAATAGAAGATGCAATAAAAATTGCAAAAATGAAAGAATCTTCAATGCATGTTAACTCTATAAAATCAGCTGTCAAATCAATTGTAGGCTCAGCAAACTCATTAGGCATTTTAGTAGAAGGAAAACAAGCAATAGATACTTGCAGGGATATTGCTAATGGAGTATATGATGAAAAAATAAATTCTGGGAAAACAGAAACAACAAAGGACAAAAGAGTTTTGTTAAAAACACAGCTGGATACATTTAATGAAGGACTAAAGAAAGAATTAGAAAAGTTAAAAGCTGAAGCAACAGCTGAAGCAGCTAAGACTGAAGAAAAGAAGGAAGCAAAGGTTGAAGAAAAGAAGGAAGCAAAGGTTGAAGAAAAGAAGGAAGAATCTCCTAAAGAAGAAAAATCAACCAAAGGTAAAGAAGGAAAAAAATAATTCTTTATTTTAATTTCAATAAGTTTATAAAGATAATCTGGCGATTTAAAGACGAGCGGGGTTATGGGCTAATTTGGTTATGCTTCGAGGTTTGGGACCTCGCGATCCAGGTTCAAATCCTGGTAACCCCATTCCAAAAGCTTTAAAAAACAATTAGTTAATAAATTTAAATATTCTCGAGAAAATGGTATCTCACAAAAAAGGAACAGCTGGACGTTTTGGTTCACGTTATGGAAGAAAAATAAGAAACATAGTTTCTGAAGTAGAAAGAAAATTAAGAGCGTGGCATAAATGCCCCTATTGCAAAAAAGTAAAAGTAAAAAGATTGTCTTCAGGGATTTGGATATGTAAGTCATGTAAATCTAAGTTTACCGGGAAGGCTTACACTGTTTAAAATGGTAACCCATAAATGTTTTGTATGTGGAAAGACTGTAAAACAAGATTATACAAAAAAGAAGATAAGGTGCCCTTATTGCGGATCTAAAATTCTTTATAAGCCTAGAACAATATCAAGAAAAGTAGAGGCTAAGTAAATATGGAAGAAGAAAAAATCCAGAAACTGCAACAACTAGAGCATAACCTTCAATCTTTAATGATGCAACGCCAATCATTCCAATCGCAGCTTCTTGATGTAGAAACTGCTCAAAATGAGCTTGAAAAACCACAAAAAGAAGTTTATAAAATCATGAGTACAATTATGGTTAGTGTTACACAAGAAGAAATGAAAAGAGAGCTACAAGAAAAAAAAGAAGTACTGAACCTAAGAGTTAAAAGCATTGAAAAACAAGAGTCTGCATTAAAAGAAGAAGCTGAAAAAATAAAAGAAGAGGTCTTAAAAAAATTGAAAAAGTAAAATGATAGAAAACCAGATGAAGGAAGTTATAGGTGTTCTGGAAATGATAAAAGAGGACATGAGCGTTCCTAAAAACGTTAAGGGGAGAATTGACACAACCATAAACTCATTAAACTCTCGGTGTGAAGTTTCAATAAGAGTAGATCAAGCATTGCAGGAGTTAGGAGAGATTTCAAATGACCCTAACATCCCAGCATATACCAGGGTAGAGATATTAAACATCATAAGTCTGTTAAGCACAGATTAATAGAAATCTTTATATATTTATTGCACCTAAATCCTCTTAAAATGGGTACATTCTCAAAAATAAAAGGTATATTCAAGAAGGATGAGGAAGGTATGGAATTAGACGAAGACCTAGGTGAAGAATACGTTGAATTGACACATGCAGATAACAAAAGGTCAAAAGCAAGGGTAACAGTAAGGCCATTTATTGTTGAAGATTTCACAGATATAAAACCAATTCTTGATTCTTTAAGGGAAGGGGTTACTATAGCATTAGTTAACATCAGACCTTTAAAAGAAAAAGACATTATAGAGCTAAAAAGAGCCGTAAGTAAGTTAAAGAAAACCTGTGATGCAATAAATGGGGATATTGCAGGATTCGGAGAGGATTGGGTAGTAGTCACTCCTTCATTTGCACAAATATTTAGAACAGGTCAAACTGAAGACATAAGAGAAACCTCCTCTGCAAGTGAAAAGATGCAGGCACAAGAATAATTTTATAAATTAATCTTTCTTCTTTTTTTGCTATGGAAATTCTAGACAAACAACCATGCCTCGCATGTCATGAAAAGACAGTCACGTTAACCGAAGAAACTAGGGAAGTTCCACATTTTGGAAGATGTTACCTAATGTCTATGACCTGTAACTCTTGTCATTACCATAGTTCTGATATTCAGTTAGAAAAAAAAGATAATCCCAGGAAGTATACCTTTACTGTAGAAAAAGAAGATGATCTAAAAGTAAGAGTTATAAAATCAGGGGAGGCAATAGTAAAAATTCCTCAGTTTAGGATGTCTGTAACTCCCGGTCCATCTTCAATAGGGTATATCTCAAACATAGAAGGTGTGATAAGAAGGTTCAAAAAAATTGTAGAGGACCAAAGAGACACTGCAGAAGATCCCGAAGTGAAGAAAACAGCAAAGAATTTATTAAAAAAATTCTGGAAAGTCGAATGTGGGGAGTTAAAACTAAAAATAGTAATAGAAGACCCATCTGGAAACTCAGCTATTATTTCAGACAAGGTGGTTATAAGTAAAAAATGAAAGTTTCATTTATAGACGCCAAAGCAAGGTTTGATAACTCTAGATTAAAATCGCTTATTGTTTCAAGATTTAAAAATAAAAGATATGGGCTAGTAAGCGCTGTTCAGTTCCTCCCACAACTAAAAGAGATAAAAGAGTTATTACCCAATTCAATAATCGCTGGGCAAGTAGTTGGTTGCAACGTTCTTAATACTGTAAAACTAAAAGAAAAGGTAAAGGGATTTGTATATGTTGGATCAGCTTATTTTTATCCAATTGAGATAGCTGTAAAGACTAAATTGCCAGTATATGTTGCAAACCCATTAACAAATAAGATAACAGTGATTTCTAGACAGGAAGTAGAAGATTATGAAAAAAAGAAGAGGGG